>NZ_JCANTD010000007.1:0-232598 GCF_059570675.1 Salinispora goodfellowii
CGAGCTCGTCGATGCTCCTCGCGCCCGAGACAGCCGCACAGGCACACACCAGCAGGACCGCGGTCAGCGAGTACCACCGCCCCCGCCGCGAACGCGGGTCCGGCACCAAGTCGAAGTAGGGGCGCAGGTCAGCGATCCGGCCAGTGTCCAGCGGCCCCAGTTTCACCAGCACCGCAGGGATGGGAGAAGATGCAACGGCAGGCACGAGCCACCTCATGATCATCGGGCTTAGACACCACAATGATCACGAAGCTCGTGCCTGCTCTGCTATACACCCCAACCGGTCACTACCCGACCAGCCGCACGACCCCGGAACTTGCAACCGCCCTGCCGGCGACCGCGGCGGTCGCCCAGCTACTCGCGGACGGCGTCGACCCGGACGACCCGGCCGCACTCGACGCGTGGATCGAGGCGAACCGGCACCATCTCCCCGACGAAGGGTCCTGAACGCGCCGGCCTTCGCACTGACGACGGCCCGCAACGCGCACCGGCCTTCATACCTCGAACAGCCTGTCGCCGAAGGCTTTGACCTGGATCAAAGCCTTCGGCGACAGTGGGGCTGGCCGACTAACTCGACCTGCGGTCAGCTGACCCTGAGTTAGCTCGACCCGTGGTCAGCTGACCCTGGGCGCGCCCGCAACGGTCATACCGCTACCTTGCCGTAACCCTGCGGACGGGAAGCGGCGGGGTCCTTCGGGTCGGGGCCGAAGCGGTTCGGGCCAGACGTGCCGGACTTCAGGAAGAAGACCAGCAGGATGATCCATCCAACCAGCGGGATCAGACCGAGCAGAACCAGCCAGCCAGAACGGTTGATGTCGTGCATACGTCGCACGGCGACCGCGAGTGACGGCAGCACAAGCGCCAGGTTCAGGACCGCGCTGAAGACAATGGTGTTCAGCGCTTCATTGAGGAGCAGACCCACCACGCCAAGCAGGAACAGGAGGAGATTGAACCACCAGTATTCAGCGCGGCGAGCCCGCCCACTGAACCCGACGTACTGGGTAAACACCGAACGAACGGCATCGACAAACGACACGAGAACTCCAAAATCCACACTACTGAGCACAACTTGGCCGGCTGATCCTGTCACAGCCACCACGGCTACGCGCAACCGGAACGCCAACAACCCTACCAAAGGTCCACAATGGATCTCCGGGATCAGCCGGAAGCTCCACTCACCACGGACGATGCTAGTGAATGTAGATCGTAAATATCGACGCCATTAGGTGAAAGCCGAAATTGACTGTACGCGCTGCTCAAGGATGAATATCCGGATCGACAGGGCCTCGGGCCGAGGCCCGATTCGACCAAGGCGACGGCGACGGCGACGGCGACGGCCGCGTGAACCTCAGCGGGCAGAACGCCACCGAATCCCGGTCGGCCAGCGGGAGCGGTGCGGGAGTTGGTGGCGGGACAGCCACCGGCTCCATCGACGGAGTCGGGAGCACGAGGGCACCACTGCCAGGCGGGGCGGTGCTGGCGCTGGTGGACGAACCAGCGCCGGCCGCGGCGAGCAGCGGCATGGACGCGGTACCGACGAGTAGCGCCACCGTCAACAGGTAGCCACGGGAGGGGCCCGCACCGCCGGGGGCACGGTGCGCGCCGACGACCCGTCGATAGCCACCGCCTGAACGGTGCCGGCCGACGAGGGGAGGGCCTGCCGCGTCACCCGACTCGGACACGTCACCCGACTCGGACACGTCGCCCTCCTCGTCGTGGTCTCCGCCGACGAGAGTGACTCAACCGGGCGGCTGCGGCGCTGGCAGTACCATCACCCTGACTCAGTCACACTGGGTAGGCCAACAAGAACAGCGTGTCGACACACCAGATACGTCCGGAGTAATCCCAACCGCCCGGTATTCGGTGTTGCGCCACTGCTGCGGCACGCTGGAATCCAGATAACGAAGCGGGCACCCGCCAGGACGCGGACGGGCCGGACTGTGGGCGTGCTCACGTGTAATGCGAGTATGGACCACGACGGCAACGCAGCCGGAACCTCCGCGCACCCGCAGGCGGTACGGCTGGGCGCCGGCGCTCCCGAACCGGATCCACTCCCCTGGATCCGGCTCACGCCGCGCGGCAACCCCCACCGGGGCCAGGCGTGGCCGCCAGGATCTTGTCCGGCAGCAGTCGGACAGGCGCACGAGTTGCGCGTCGTCGGGTTACCCCCGGCGCCGACGCAGACACGACAGGGAGAGACGGATGGCAAAAGGCGACCCCGGGGTCAGCACCCGCGGCCGGCGGGCCGTACCCCGATCCAGGAAGGGCGCGACCGGCGACCCCGAGCTGGTGCAGCTACTCACCCCCGAAGGTGAGCGCATCGAGAGTGTCACCGGGCCGGACGGCACCGAGTACCGGGTCGACTTCACCGACGAGGAGTACCGCGGCTTCTATCGGGACCTGGTGCTGGTGCGGAAGCTGGACGCCGAGGCGACCGCCCTGCAGCGGCAGGGCGAGCTGGGCCTCTGGGCGAGCCTGCTCGGCCAGGAGGCGGCCCAGGTCGGTTCCGGCCGGGCGCTGCGTACGCAGGACATGGCCTTCCCGACCTACCGGGAACACGGCGTCCTCTACTGCCGGGGCATCGACCCGATCATGCCGCTGGGGCTGTTCCGCGGCGTTGACCAGGGCGGCTGGGACCCGAACGAGTTCAAGTTCAACATGTACACGATCGTGATCGGGGCGCAGACCCTGCACGCGACCGGGTACGCCATGGGCATCACCATGGACGGCAAGACCGGCACCGACGAGGGCGAGGCGGTGATCGCCTACTTCGGCGACGGCGCCACCAGCCAGGGCGATGTCAACGAGGCGTTCGTCTGGGCCAGCGTCTTCAACGCGCCGATGGTCTTCTTCTGCCAGAACAACCAGTACGCCATCTCGGAGCCGCTGGAGCGCCAGACGCGCATCCCGCTCTACCGGCGGGCCGCCGGCTTCGGCTTCCCCGGCATCCGGGTGGACGGCAACGACGTACTGGCCAGCTACGCGGTGACCCGGCACGCGCTGGACAACGCGCGGCACGGGCAGGGGCCGAGCCTGATCGAGGCGTACACCTATCGGATGGGGGCGCACACCACCTCCGACGACCCCACCCGGTACCGGATCGCCAGCGAGGTCGAGGCCTGGCAGGCGAAGGACCCGATCGCCCGGATGAAGACCTTCCTGGTAAAGCAGAAGATCGCCGGCGACGACTTCTTCGCCGAGGTGGACGAGCAGGCCAAGCGTGAGTCGGTGCACCTGCGCGAGCGGGTGCTGGAGATGCCGAACCCGGAGCCGAGCAGCATGTTCGACCACGTCTACCCCAACGGATCGCCCCTGGTTGACCAGCAGCGGGCGCAGTTCACGCAGTACCAGGAGTCGTTCGAGGGGAGCGCGCACTGATGGCCACGGAGACCCTCACCCTCGGCAAGGCCCTCAACGCCGGCATGCGCAAGGCCCTGGAGAACGACCCGAAGGTCGTGATCATGGGCGAGGACGTCGGCAAGCTCGGCGGCGTGTTCCGGATCACCGACGGGCTGCAGAAGGACTTCGGTGACCAGCGGGTGATCGACACCCCGCTCGCCGAGTCCGGCATCATCGGCACCGCGGTCGGCCTGGCCATCCGCGGCTACCGGCCGGTCTGCGAGATCCAGTTCGACGGTTTCGTCTACCCGGCGTACGACCAGATCGTGTCGCAGGTGGCGAAGATGCACTACCGCTCCCGCGGCAAGTTGAAGATCCCGATGGTGATCCGCATTCCGTTCGGGGGCGGCATCGGGGCGGTGGAGCACCACTCCGAGTCGCCGGAGGCGTACTTCTCCCACACCCCTGGGCTCAAGGTCGCCACCTGCGCCAACCCGCAGGACGCGTACGTGATGATCCAGCAGGCCATCGCGTCGGACGACCCGATCGTGTTCCTGGAGCCCAAGCGCCGCTACTGGGAGAAGGGCCCGGTCGAGGTTGACCAGCCGCTGCCGGCGGCCCACCCGCTTCAGGCCGCCCGGGTCGCACGGCCGGGCACCGACGCCACCCTGATCGCGTACGGGCCGATGGTGCGTACCTGTCTGGACGCGGCGACCGCCGCCGCCGAGGACGGCCGTGAGCTGGAGGTCATCGACCTGCGCACGCTCGCCCCGCTGGACCTGGGCCAGGTGTACGAGTCGGTCCGCCGCACCGGTCGGGCCGTCGTGGTGCACGAGGCGCCGTCGAACATCGGCCTCGGAGCCGAGGTCGCGGCCCGGATCACCGAGGAGTGCTTCTACTCCCTGGAGTCGCCGGTGCTGCGGGTGACCGGCTACGACATCCCCTACCCGGCCTCCCGGGTGGAGGAGGAGTACCTGCCCGACCTCGACCGGGTGCTCGACGCCGTCGACCGCACCTTCGGCTGGTGAGCGAGATGTCACGAGTCAAGGAATTCAACCTGCCCGACCTGGGCGAGGGCCTGACCGAGGGAGAGATCCTCAGCTGGCTGGTCAAGGTCGGCGACACGATCGAGCTGAACCAGCCCATCGTCGAGGTGGAGACCGCCAAGGCGGCGGTCGAGATCCCGGCGAAATGGGCCGGCCGGGTGCAGTCGATCTTCCACGCGGAGGGCGCGACCGTCGAGGTCGGAACGCCGATCATCGCGATCGACACCGATCCGGCCGCCGGCCCGCTGGAGACGCCGGAGCCGACCGGCGACGCCGCGAAGGCATCGTCCACCGCGGCGGGGGAGGCCGCCAAGGGCTCGGCCGAGTCCGGCCAGAACGGCGAAGCCGCGTCCGGTGGGCGTACTCCGGTGCTGGTGGGCTACGGCCCGCGTACCACCGCCGCGAAGCGCCGCCCCCGCAAGGGTGCCGCTCCGGCCGCGCCAGCCCAGCCGGCTCCCGCGACAGCCCAGGCCGCTCCCGCGCCAGCCCAGCCGGCTCCCGCGCTGGTGGCCAGCGGGCCACGTACCGCCGGCAACGGGCACAGCGGTCCGGCCGGTGGCGCTCGGGTGCTGGCCAAGCCCCCGGTACGCAAGCTCGCGAAGGATCTCGGGGTTGACCTGTCCACCCTGACCGGGTCGGGTCCGCTCGGCTCGATCAGCCGGGAGGACGTACGGCAGGCGGCGAGCGGCACCCCAGCGGCGGCGCAACCGCTGGCGGCGGCCGCGGCAGTCGGTATCCCGGCGGCGAACTTCGGGGTACACCGCGAGCAGCGGATCCCGGTCAAGGGGGTCCGGAAGCTGACCGCGGAGAACATGTCCCGCTCGGCGTTCACCGCGCCGCACGTGACGGAGTTCCTGACCGTCGACATGACCCGGGCGATGAAGGCCCTGGACCGGCTCCGCCAGCGACGGGAGTGGCGGGATGTCCGGGTCTCCCCGCTGCTGCTGGTCGCCAAGGCCGTGCTGTTGGCCGTCCGGCGGCACCCGATGGTGAACTCGACCTGGGCGGGCGAGGAGATCGTCGTCAAGGACTACGTCAACCTCGGCATCGCGGCGGCGACCGAGCGTGGCCTGATCGTGCCGAACGTGAAGGACGCGGGGCGGCTCACCCTGCGGGAGCTGGCGGATTCGCTGACCGATCTCGTTCAGACCGCCAAGGCCGGAAAGACCTCACCGGCGGACATGTCCGGCGGCACGTTGACCATCACCAACGTGGGGGTCTTCGGCGTGGACACCGGTACCCCGATTCTGCCCCCGGGCGAGTCGGCGATCCTGGCCTTCGGCGCGGTCCGCAAGATGCCGTGGGTACACAAGGGCAAGGTCCGGCCCCGCCAGGTCACCACGCTGGGGCTCTCGTTCGACCATCGGATCATCGACGGGGAGCTCGGGTCACGCTTCCTGCGAGACATCGGCGACTTCCTGGCCGATCCGGAGGCGGCGCTGCTCGCCTGGACCTGACCGGTAGCGATCGGCTGATCCACTGACGGCCGGTGTGTCCGGGGTTGAGACCCCGGCACACCGGCCGTCACCTTTGGCGAGACACCTTCGGTCAAACAGCCACCTTGCCTTAGATCTTTCGGCTCGTGTCCCAGCTCACCTAAGAATCGTTGGCGATCTCGGACCCGGTTGCGCTTCAATTGGTGTCAGCAGGGGCTACCGACAACCGAATAGCCAGGAGTGAGACCCATGAGCATGATCGATCGATTCCGCAGCCGTCGCGACGCCAGCCGCCGCGCCCGTGCCATCGAGCGCGCGCTGCGTTCCGCCAATTCGCCGGCGGTCCGCGACGAGATCCTCACCATCGCGCAGCGTCAGATGTACTGACCCGCCCACGACATTTCTCGCCTCCTCACAGAAGGCCCGTCCGGCTCCGCCGGACGGGCCTTCTGCGTTCCACGGCGCGCACCGTCGACCGGGTCCTGTGGCGGTTGACACCGGGATTTCGCCGTCACCCTGCGCCCGGTACGGTGGTGTCCGGCCGTCGCCCGATGCGGCAGGGCGGCTCCGGTATCGAAGCCAATCGAGACCGCCCGGCAACGCGGGTAGCGGTCCGACGCTCCCGAAACCTCCCTTCAGGAGGACCGGATACGGTGCGGAGAGCGGCCGGGTCGCACGGTCCGGCGATGCCGGTTTCCGTGCCGCGCACCGGCATCCGCGGCCGAAGCTGATGGAGGAGGCGCACGCATGACGTCCGAAGGCACGCACCACCCCGGCCAGCAGCCGGAAGAGGCGTCGCCGGGCGCTGGCGGCCCGACGCCATACGGCGACCGGCCGGCGCAACAGGACAGCGGATACGCCGCGGGGCAGCCGGATCTGGGCTGGGCGCCTCCGCCCCCTGCCCGCCCGGGCCCGCCCGGGCCCACCCGGGCAACCGACGCACCGCCGGCCCCTGCCTGGGGCAGCACCCCACCACCGACGCCGGGTCCGGCTTCGGCGCAGTGGGCCCCGCCCCAGTCCACCGAACCTGCCTGGACGCCGCAACCACCACCCCCGGTCGTCCGGGCCACGGCGCAGGTACCCCAGCCAACCCCCAGCTGGCCCACCCCGGACGCCCCGCCGGCCGGGAAGCCCGAGCGGACAGCCGAGTGGAGCGGCGGAGCCGAGTGGAGCGGCGGAGCCGGCCAACCGGATCCGACCCAGTCGGGCGGGGCACCGGCGG
This sequence comes from Salinispora goodfellowii, assembly GCF_059570675.1. Taxonomy (NCBI): domain Bacteria; kingdom Bacillati; phylum Actinomycetota; class Actinomycetes; order Micromonosporales; family Micromonosporaceae; genus Salinispora; species Salinispora goodfellowii. The sequence continues at coordinate 7,044 of NZ_JCANTD010000007.1, forward strand.
GGGCCGCCTGGGCGCCCGATAGTCCCGCTGCCCCCAGCAACAACGAGGGCGGCTGGCACCCCGGGGAGCCGACGGGGAACGCCGGCATCCCCGCCCCCGGCGAACCCCTCTCGCAGCCCTGGGTCCCGACGCCTCGCAACGCCAGCGATGGGCTGAACATGCCCAACGTCGAGCCGTGGGCGCCGGAGGAAGCCTGGGGTAACGCCGAACGTTCGGCAGCGGCCGGGCCGGAGCCGGCGGCCGGGCCGGAGCCGGCGGCCGCCGGAGCGGCCCCGGTCTACCAGCCGACGCCGGGCCCCGGCATCTCCCCCGCCAACGCCGTCCCGCTCCCGCCGCAGGAGCAGCGGGTGCCCGGCGCCAGCCTGGCAGCCGACCCACCGGCCGAATTCGCCGCCCCACCAGCCGTCCCGGAGGCCGCTCGGCTCGACCTCGGATACGAGGCAGAAAAGCACGAATGGCCCCCACCAGGCGGGCCGGGCGAGCCCTCCGCGCCTCCGGTGGTGCCCGCGCCGCGCACCTCCCCGGAGTCCGCCGAGCAGCCCGTACCCCCGGCGATGTCCGGGGGTGTATCGGCCAGCGCCGCGGTACCGCTGGCCAGCCGGGTGCTCCCCCCAGCTGACCAGGCCCAGGTGCCTCCCTTGTCAACGCCGCAGCCGCGTGTGTATGGCCGTCCCGCGCCGCCAGAGCCGGCGGAGCCCGAGGGTTACCAGGCCGGCCCGCAACAATTCGATCCCGAGAGCGGCTTCGGCCCGGAGAGCGGCTTCGGCCCGGAGAGCGGCTTCGGCCCGGAGAGCGGCTTCGGCCCGGAGGATGGACTCGGTCGCGGTGGCGAGAGTCGGCCCGCGGACCCCACCGGCTCCGCACCCGCCGCGCCGACTCCCGTGGCGCTCTTCCCACCGGATGTCCCCGCCTTCGCCGACACCCCGGCCAGCGAACGACCGGTCAATGGCACCCGGCCGCATCCGGGCGAGGAGCGCCCCGCCGACCGCCTTGGCGAGCCGGTGACCGGCACCGCCAGCGTCAACAGCACCACCGCCTTCCCCCCGCAGCCCGATTCGGCGTTCCCACCGCCGGCCCAGCCCCCGGCCCCGGCCTGGGACCAAGCCCAGCCCCCCACTCCGGCCTGGGACCAAGCCCAGCCCCCCACTCCGGCCTGGGACCAAGCCCAGCCCCCCACTCCGGCCTGGGACCAAGCGCAGTCGGCCGTCCAACCGTGGGATCAGAACAGCCAGGCCGGCCCGGACCCGGACCAGGGCCGCTTCGACGCGTTCCAGCCGATCGCCGAGCCGCCGGCCGACGCCCCTACCCCGAAGGTCCGTAATGGCCGGGTGTTGGCCGCGGTGCTCGTCGCCGCGGTGCTGATCCTGGCCATACCGCTGGGCCTGCTCGCGCTCCTCGGCAAGGTCGGCGGAAACGATTCACCACCGGTCTTCGACCCAGCGGTCGGAAGCTGCGTCCGGCAATCGGGGGACGCGGCGGTGGCGGTGGACTGCAGCGACGCTGAGGCGCACACGGTCGTGTCGAAGGTCGAGACGAAAGAGGAGTGCACCGACCCGGTCCAGCCGCACGTGACGCTCACGGGCTCCGGCAGCAACCGGGTGCTCTGCCTCGAAAAAAACTAACTGACGACCCGACCTGATGGTGGGGCCACAGTAGACCTGTGGCCCCAGGAAAGTGCTGCCGACCTACCAGCGAGCACAACTCACAAAATGTGCGCCAGAGCCGAGCTTTGGGCGGTGTGACCAGCTCATGTCACCGAGGGAAATCACCGCACAACAACAGTAATCTCCACCTTTTGACCGACGTGCTCGGCCGAGTCGAGGTGGTGAAATTAGGGCGTGAAGCTGCTTCGCGAGGATGCGTGCATCGCATCGGCCTTCGCCATCGTCGGCACGGCCCTGATCTTCCTCGCCGCCGAGATCACGCCGGGCCACAACCCGGCGCCACCCGCATGGACGTCCATCATCGCGGTGCTCGCGGCCGCCATAGGCCAGACCTTTCGACGCATCCAGCCGATCGTCGCCCTCTCCGTGGTGGTGCTCACCCTGAGCTGGAGTCTGATCATCAGTGGGTCGGCTCCCCTGGGGGTGGCGCTGGTCCTAGCCGACACGCTCTACGCAGCGGTCCTCTTCTCGAGCCGGCGCACCGGCTGGGCCGTTGCCGCTGCAGCTGGACTGGTGATGATCAGCATCGTCCTAGACGCAGTCGTCACCGACGGGTGGCGTGCCGGGCTGTACCTTGTGTTCAACCTGGGGCTACTGCTCGCCCTGCCCGTATTCTGGGCGCTCGAGGTGCGTAACCACCGGGAACGCGCGAACGCCGAGCGGGAGAGATCGGAAGCCCTCGCCCGGGTAGCGGAGCTGAACCGGGCAGCGGCCATCGCGGCCGAGCGCAACCGCATGGCACGCGACCTCCACGACGTGGTCGCCGGGCAGCTCTCTGCGATCGCCCTTCAGTCGGAGGCCGCGCTAACCTTGTCCGATGACGACCCCGCCCTATTGCACAAGGTGCTCGCCGAGGTACGCCGTGGCACCCTGACCTCACTCGCCGAGATGCGTACGATGATCGACCTACTACGCTCCGATGACCCGGACGAGCCACTCACCGCCCCGGCGGGTCTGGACCGCCTCGACCTCCTCCTCGAGACCGCGGGTGCCGCCGGCCTGCACGTCGAGCTGCACGATCGGCGGGTCACCGCCCAGGCGTCGGTCGCCGTGGAAATTGCGGCGTACCGGATCGTTCAGGAAGCATTGACGAACGCCGCCAAGCACGCTGCCGGCAGCAGAGTTCGCTGCACGCTCGATGAGGAGGATGGCGCCCTGCACCTCGAGGTGGTCAACGACCTCGTACCCGATGCGTCACGAGGTGTCGGTACCCGTAACGGGCTGCTCGGCGCCGCCGAACGCGCAGCGTCCGTCGGCGGCCGGCTCAACGCCGGTGAGGACGGCGGCGTCTGGGCCGTCCGGGCGCGGCTTCCGCTCGCCGAGGCGGTACAAACGTGACCGTGCGGGTCGTCGTAGCCGACGATCTGGCTGCGGTCCGCGCCAGCCTGGCGATGATCCTCGGATCCGCCGATGGCATTGAGGTCGTGGCCGAAGTCGATGATGGCGTCTCCGCGGTGCAGCGGGCGATCGAGCTGCGGCCCGACGTCGTGGTGATGGATATCCGCATGCCCGGCATCAACGGCATCGAGGCCACCCGCAGGCTGGTGACGGACGGAGTGTGCGAAGTACTGGTCCTCACAACCTTCGACATCGACGAGTACGTCGATGCGGCGCTGGCCGCGGGAGCCGCGGGTTTCCTGATCAAATCGACATCCGGATCGGCGCTGATCGAGGCCGTACGCGTCGTTGCCCGCGGCGACGGCATGCTCGCGCCAGAAGTCACGAGAAGGGTCCTGAGCAAGCTCGCCACCGCTCGACGCCAGACGCCACTGCCAGCCTTGGCGACGCTGACGCCGCGGGAGACCGACGTGCTCGTCCGCCTGGGGCGGGGCCTGTCCAACGCCGAGATCTCCGAGGAACTGGTCATCACCGAGGCCACCACGAAGAGCCACGTGTCGCGGGTACTCACCAAACTCGGCGTGCGTTCGCGTGTCAAGGCGGCCGTGGCGGCCCAGGAGGCCGGGCTGACGGAGTGATACGTCCAGTCGGCTCACCATAAGACGCTCCCGGACGTCCACCGGTCCAGCGGAAGATCTGCTCGTGGTTGCGCTCGTGGGCAGTGGTGCCCTCCAGCGCGATCTGGCCGAGGTCGACTCCGCCGATTGGGAGGCGCACCACTGCGGCACGAGCTGCACGCCCGGCCGCAACCAGCGCCGACGGACCCTTCACGGTTGTGGACTGTTCAGGAGGCACCCGACCCCAGCGCCGGGCCGAGTTGCACCGCTAGCACTGCGGCCTGCATACGCGAGCGGACGTCGACCTTGGTCATGATGCGCGAAACATGGCTCTTAACCGTTGTCTCGCGAATGAACAGGGTCGCCGCGAGGTCTGCATTGGACAGGCCCGTCCCGAGACAGCCGAGGACCTCACGCTCCTTCGCCCGCCCAGGGCAGGCAGACGAGGTGGGGCAGCGAAGGATCGTCGTGCCCGAGCGGGGTGAGCCAGGCGTCCGCCGCGAGGGACCAGACGGTGGGCGTCACGCCTCCCCCATCGCACGGACCAGGCTCAACGGCCGCAGATCGGTCCAGTTTTCGTCCACGTAGCTCAGACAAGACGCGCGATCGGTGCCATCCGGCCCACCGTGCACGATGCGCCAGCCAGCCGGCACATCGACAAACGTCGGCCAAAGCGAGTGCTGACCCTCGTCGTTGACCAGGACGAAGAATACGCCGTTGTCGTCGTCAAATGGATTGGTCACCCTTGTCCCCTCCCAGGGTTCTCGCGGTCTGTGGCAGCCAGTCGTCGGGCCGGTACGCGCTGCCGGCAGCGTGCTCGGCCGCTCGTAGGTCGCATCTGGCGTGAACAGATCGAGCGGGCCCGGCACGTCATCCTTGTCAACCAATTCGTAATACCGACGAACGGTGGCCAGCGCCTGATCGCGCTGGACCGTCCGAGTCGAGACGTCGTTGAACATACTGTCCCCCACTCGCAGGGCGCGGCACCAGAGAAGCAGCGTGAACCGCGACCTGTCAACCCCTTCAGAGGAACAAGAAGGACAGACCGCGAAAGCGTTAATGAACATGATGAGAGACGCCGCAGAAATAGTTCGAAAGAACGATGACGGCAGCGCAAACCACGGTCAAGATCGGCCTGTGAACAAAACCTGCGCCCAAGGCTTCCGCTCGTGCACCATGGTCGCGGCAGCCACCCTGCTGCTCACCGGATGCGACCTCCCCGACCTGGTGCCGACTGGCGGCGGACCGGGCCGAGTCACGTCAGCCGATGCGGACACGACTCCGGAGCAGACAGCGTGGATGACGCGGCTGTGTGAGGACCTGGATCGGGTGCGGACCGTTGCGGTCGACCAGGCGGACTTCGATCGCATCGACACCGACACCATCGCTGACACCGCTGCCCGCAGCCTGCGCAGCGTCGGCAAGGCGGCCGACGAATTGATCGGCGAGATCGACGCGCTGGGGCCGCCCCCGGTGGACAACGGCGACAAGGTGCTCGATGAGCTGCGCACGTCGTTCCAGGACGAGCGCGAGTCGATCGAGAAGGCCGCCCGGTACGTCGAGGAGGCTGATCCTTCCAATGTGCTGGAAGGGGTCCAGGCGGTGCGGGCAGCGCAGACGGGCATCCGAGCCATCAGCGTCATGACCAACGAGGTGTCCGACCAGCCGGCACTCGAGCAGGCGTTCGCCGCGACGCCCACGTGCCAGGCGATCGGCAGTGGTGCTACGGGGGAGAAGAGCGGATGACAGTGACCGCCCCGGCCTGCGCCCCGGCCGACCGGCTGTCCGGCGCGGAGCGGTGCGCCCACCCGGCCTTTGGCACGGTGTTCACCGAGCACACGGTTACCCGCACCTGGTCGGCCGACCGTGGATGGGCCGATGGAGTGGTCCAGCCCTACGGCCCGGTCCCGGCCGACCCGGCCACGGTCGGACTGCACCACGGGCAGGTCGTGTTCTGACTTGCCCGCTGCTATCGCGCGCGGCGAGGTCTCCGAGCTGCCCGCCTGCGGGACGGCGGCCGTTGTGACGCCGGTCGGACGGATCGTGTCCGAGTACGGCCGTAGGTCGCTCGGCGACGGCCCGATCGGGCCGATAGCCCGGTTGTTGCGTGACCGCCTGGTGGCCGTGCAGCGTGGCCGCGCCCCCGACGAGCGGGGAGGGCTGCTGCCATGCAACTGATCATCTGTGTTAGCGGTCCGTGCCCGGCCGCCGAACCATTCGCCAACCCGCGGTGATCACGGAGACCACGGCCAGGACGACCACCGCGGTGACAGCCACGTTCACCGCGACGGGAATGCCTGCCATGAATTGCTGCTTGAGGAAATTCGCCCCGATGATCGCGATCGCATACACGTACCAGGGCGCCCAGTTATCGTCCGCGCCTTTGGCCATCACACACTCCTCGTCGATTCGGTTCACGGGCTCGCTCCCGAGCCGATGTAAGACCGATCGTGACAGCGTCGGGACCGGTGGGCGTCGGCGGAAAGTATGATCTCGGCGCGTTCCAACTCCGCCCCGGGCGACGCCTGGCCAGGTGTTCCGGTCAGCCGCCGAACGAGGGGATGAGAGACGCCATGGCAACGATCCCGAAGGGGACTACCCAGGCCGAACGGGCGCGCCGGCGCAACGACGAACGCGCCCGCCCCAGGTTGGGACGGGCGCGTTCGGAGGGTAGGTCAGTCGCGTCCTGGAAGCTGGGCGACGAACGCCCGCCACGACGCCGGCCCGAAGACCAGCGCCGGGCCGGTCGGGTCCTTGGAATCCCTAACCCCCACCCCACCGGGCAGATCGTCGGCAACCTCGACGCAGTCGCCGCCGTTGCCGCTGCTGCGGCTGCTCTTGCGCCATCGCGCCCCGGTCAAGTCCATGATTCAGCCACTTCCCTCAGAAGATCAACTGACTGCCAGTGGGACAACGCCTCACCCCGCACGTTCTCCCACACCTCCAGTATCGCCGCCACGTCGTTCGGGGTGCTAACCATCTCCCCCTCCAGCTGGCTGTCCAGGTAGACCGCCATCCGGTGGTCCGCACCGGTGCCGATGACGAACGGCCCGTTGAGCCCCGCGTAGGCGCCGACGGTCAACGGCACGACGTGCAGCCGGATGTGTGCGGCCGCGCACGCTGCCAGCAGCGCCGACACCTGCTCGCGCATCGTCTCCCGGCCGCCGACCGGGCGCCGGAGGGCGACCTCGTCGACCACGGCCGCGAACTGCGGCGGATCTTCCCTGGTGAGGATGGCCTGGCGCGAGAGCCGGGTGGCGACGAGCCGGTCGACCGCCGTGCGCCCCCGTAAACCCCCACTGGACAGCACCGCGCGTGCGTAGGCCTCGGTCTGCAGCAAGCCAGGAACAACCAGCGGCTGATATGACCGCAGCGACGTCGCCTCGCGTTCGAATTCCTGCCACGGTCGGAACCAGACCGGATTGCGACGTCTCGAAGTGTCCGGCCATATGTCCTCCTTGTCCACACCGAGCGCATCCGCCGCCGCCGTGCGGTGCGCCGGGTGCGGAACATGATCCTTTACGAGCCACCGCGTCGTCGTTTTCCGGTCAACCCCGACCCGTTCGGCGAGCGATTGAGCGGTGTGGCCAGCCTCGTTCATGGCCAGCCGAAGTGCCTCGTTCATGGGCCCCTCCGGAAGGCATTTCGGATGTCTTCGGACCATACGCGGATGGGGTTTTACTGTCCACTACTGATAGCCAGACTGACTCCGCGAAACGGCGTAAGCCGGTGGAGGTCCTATCCCGCCGGAGGCGCTGTCGGACCGCCCCCACCCGTGGGGGCGGTCCCCCACCAGCACCAAGGAGATCAAATGCGAATTCGCTGGTTCAGTCGGCGCCGGAAAAACACCGCGCCGCACCGCCCGCACCGCGCGAACGAGCCGCACCGGACGAACGCTTCACAGCACCCAGCGGCTTCGGGGCGTCCAGCGGCGCCGGAGCGGGCCCGGCCGGCGAACCGGCCAGCCAACCTCCCCGCCTGGATGACCCAACCAACCGTCGCCGACCCCCAACCCGGACGCGTCGGCTGGCTCACCCCCGCCCAACAGTGGCGAGCCAACGGAGGCCGCTGGTGAACCCCCACCACCTACCCCAACCACGACTCGGCCCCCACCCCCAACACCCCCGCCACCACACCCGGAACCAACCACCCCACACACCCCTACGACCCATGTGGGCCTGCCGCGCCTGCGGCCACCCCTGGCCCTGCGCCGAAGCCCGCCTCCTCCTCAAAGCCGAATACGAAACCCGACAGCCGAGCCTCACCATCTACCTCGCCGGACTCCTCTACGAAGCCATGCACGACCTCTACCACCTCAACCCCCACGACGGACCGAACCCCCGCGAACTATTCGATCGTTTCGTTTCCTGGGGACCATTCCGGCGGCAGGCGCACAAGCGACCAGATTGAGGCTTCGACCGACCGAGACCTTAGTTTCTATCCAAGGAGCGCAATGCGGTTCGTAAAGACTCTGCCGCCCCGGCGGGCCTCACTCGCCGCGGCACTGGCCGTCCTGCTGCTCGCCGCAGCCCCGGCGGCCCCAGCCCGGACCGCGGCGACACCATCCGAACCCACGGCCGACCGTTCGCAAGCCCCGCAGTCCAGCGACGACATCGATCCCGCCCTACGTGCGGAAATGCTTCGGCAGAGCGCCACCGAGCCCGCGCAGCACGTCATCATGGCGGAGCAGCTGACCACGCCCCAGTCCGGCTTCGCCGGCCTCGCACACAACGACGGTGGCCTCATCGTCTACTGGAAGGGTGAGCTGACTTCCGGCATGCGCGCAGCGCTGACCCAGGCCCGCCGCTGGTGCACCGTCACCGTAGAGCCGGCGGCGCACTCCGAGGCCGAGCTAAAGGCCGCTGGGCAGAAAATCTGGAACGCCACGCGTGGTCGGCGCACCGGCATCCACTCGATCGGCTATATGCCAGATGGCAGTGGGCTGGAGGTGGGGCGCATCCCTCCGGACACGTCGGCGCGATCAGCGGGAGACAGCCGCCCCACCGAGTCGATCACGCCCCTCGCCCAGCTGATCGAGGAGGCGGGGGTGACGGTGCCGGTCACCATCGAAGACATCACGGAACCCATCAGGCTGCTGGCCGACAGCCGGGAAGGCACGCCGAGCGATGCCACCGACCGGCGCAACCCGTAGAAGTAGCCGCGTCGTTTTCCGCGTCACGTTGGCTCATCCACGGGGGCACCTGCATCGTTGCCGTGGGAGGGTTGCCCCATGGCAACCGCGCCTCGCGTCCGAGCACCCGAGCTGAAGGGCCGTCGCTGGCTGAACACCGGCGGACGAGACCTGACCCTGGCCGACCTTCGAGGCCGGATAACCGTCCTCGACTTCTGGACCTTCTGCTGCATCAACTGCCTACACGTGCTCGACGAGCTACGGCCCATCGAGCAGAAGTACGCCGACGTACTCGTGGTCGTCGGCGTCCACTCGCCCAAGTTCGAACACGAGAAGGACCCGGACGCCCTGGCCGACGCCGTCGAACGGTACGGCGTGCACCACCCGGTGCTCGACGACCCTGAACTGAACATGTGGCAGCAGTACGCCGCCCGGGCCTGGCCGACCCTCGCCGTGATCGACCCCGAGGGGTACGTGGTGGCCACGATGGCCGGTGAGGGGCACGCCGAGGGCCTGGTCCGGCTCGTGGACGACCTGATCGCCACCCACGAGGCCAAGGGCACCCTGCACCGGGGCGACGGCCCGTACGTGCCCCCCGCCGAGCCGGAGACCACGCTGCGCTTCCCCGGCAAAGGCGTCGTACTCGACAACGGGAACCTGCTGGTGTCGGACTCGGCCCGGCACTCCCTCGCGGAGCTGGCCCCCGACGGCGAGACGCTGCTGCGCCGGATCGGCACCGGCGCGCGCGGTCGGACCGACGGGCCGGCCACGGCGGCCACCTTCGCCGAGCCGCAAGGGCTCTGCCTCCTCCCGGCTCGCGTCTCCCGGCTGGTCGGCTACGACCTGGTCGTCGCCGACACCGTCAACCACCTGCTGCGCGGCGTACGCCTCGACACCGGCGAGGTGGTCACCGTGGCCGGCACCGGCCGGCAGTGGCGTTCCACCGTGGATGACCACGCCCACGACGCCCGCTCCGTCGACCTCTCCTCCCCCTGGGATCTGGCCTGGTACGACGGCCGCCTGGTGATCGCCATGGCCGGCATCCACCAGCTCTGGTGGTTCGACCCGGTGAAGCGCACCGCCGGCATGTACGCGGGCAGCACCGTCGAGGCCCGCAAGGACGGCCCGCTGGCCGAGGCGTGGCTGGCCCAGCCCTCCGGCCTGTCGGTCTCCGCCGACGGCAGCCGGCTCTGGGTGGCCGACAGCGAGACCAGCGCAGTCCGCTACGTCGAGAACGGCACCCTGCACACCGCCGTCGGGCAGGGGCTCTTCGAGTTCGGGCACGTTGACGGGCCGGCGGCGCAGGCGCTACTCCAGCATCCGCTGGGAGTCTGCGCGTTGCCGGACGGGTCGGTGCTGATCGCCGACACGTACAACGGGGCGGTCCGCCGCTACGACCCGGAGACGGACTCGGTGGGCACGGTCGCCGACGGGCTCGCCGAGCCGAGCGACCTGCTGCTCACCCCGGACGGCGGGGTACTGGTCGTGGAGTCCGCCGCCCACCGGCTGACCCGACTCGCGCCGGGCGCGCTCACCGCCGCCGGGGCCAGCACGGTCGACGGCCCACGGCACCGTGCCGAGCGGAGACCGACCGAGCTACGCGCCGGCGAGGTGACCCTGGAGGTCATCTTCACCCCGGCATCCGGTCAGCAGCTCGACGACAGCTACGGGCCGTCCACCCGGCTGGTGGTCACGGCGTCCCCGCCGGAGCTGCTGCTGGCCGGCGCGGGCACCAGCACCGAGCTGACCCGCCAGCTGGTCCTCAACGACTCGGTCCCCGAGGGGGTGCTCCAGGTGACCGCCCAGGCGGCGACCTGCGACGCCGACGTGGCGCACGCCGCCTGCCACCTGACCCGACAGGACTGGGGCGTACCAATCTGGGTGGTTGACGACGCCGCCGACCGGCTCCCGCTGGTGCTACGCGGCATGGACGCCGGAACCGGCGCGGAACCCGGCACCTGAACCGGCGCGGGGTCCCGCTACCCTGCTACGCCCGCCCCGCCCCTCCCGTGAACGGGGCGAGCGGGACCCCCGCGTCCACCAACACGGCGCGAATCAGCTCGGCACAGCGCACCGCACCAGGGGTGTCGCCGTGCAGGCAGATCGACTGGACCGGGCAGGGAATCACGGTGCCGTCGACCGCCACCACCGCCTGCTCGGTCGCCATCCGGAGAGCCTGCTGGGCCATCTGCTCCGCGTCGGTGACCAGCGCGTCCGGGGCGCCCCGGGGCACCAGCCTGCCGTTGGGCTGGTAGCCCCGGTCGGCGAAGCCCTCGCTGACCGCCCGCAGCCCGGCCCCGTTCGCGAGCTGGGCGAACACCGAGCCGGATGGGCAGAGCACGGAAAGTTGGTCGTCGTACTCGGCGACCGCGGCGACCACCGCCGCCGCCTGCGATTCGTCGTGGGTGACGGCGTGGTAGAGCGCGCCGTGCGGCTTGAGGTAGCGGACCCGCGTCCCGGCGACCCGGCAGAAGCCGTCGAGCGCACCGAGCTGGTAGATGACCTCGTCGCGCAGCTCGGCGAACTCGTACGCGATGTGCCGGCGGCCGAAGCCGACCAGGTCCCGGTAGCTGACCTGGGCGCCCACCATGACTCCCCGCTCGGCGGCCGCGGCGCAGACCCGGCGCATGGTGACGGCGTCGCCCGCGTGGAACCCGCAGGCGACGTTGGCGGAGGTGACCAGGTCCAGCAGCGCGGCATCGTCGCCGAGCCGCCAGACGCCGAGGCCCTCACCGAGATCCGCGTTGAGGTCCATAGAACCTCACCGTAGTCCCTGGCCGGGCCTGCGCGAGCGGAGTCACGTCAACCACCACCCCGACCACCGGGTATCCCCCGGTGGTCGGATGGTCGGCGAGGAAGACCAGGGGTTGACCGTCCGCCGGCACCTGCACCGCCCCGAGTACGAGACCCTCGCTGGGCAGTTCCCCCGACACCGCGCGGGGCAGCGGCGCCCCGGACAGGCGAGCGCCGACGCGGTTGCTGACCGGGGTCAGGGTGTACGCCGTACCGAACAACCGGTCGAGTGCGGGTGCGGTGAACCAGTCGGCGCGTGGACCGAGGCACAGCTCCAGCCGCACCTGCTCCGGTGCCGGCACGGTCGGGGTGACATCCACCGGGGCGGGCGGCCCGGCCGGCGCGCCCACGGGGAGCCGGTCGCCGTCGTGCAGCGGGGACGGGCCGAGCCCGGAGAGGGTGTCCGTGGCCCGGCTGCCGAGCACCGGTTCGACGGCGATCCCGCCAGCGACGGCGAGCCAGGACCGCAGCCCGGTGCGGGGCGGGCCGACCCGCACCGTCGCACCCGCCGGGACGGCGAGCGGCCGCCCCACGTCGCCGGGACGCGCACCGACGTGGACGGGGGCGTCCGCCCCGGTGACCGTGACCGTGGTGGCGCGACGAAACCGCAGCTCACACCCGGTCAGGGTGATCTCCAGACCGGCGGCGCTCTCCGGGTTGCCGACCAGCCGGTTGGCCAGCCGGAGCGCGCCCGGGTCGAGGGCGCCGGAGCGCGATACGCCGAGGTGTGCCCAGCCGGGCCGGCCGAGATCCTGCACGGTGGTGAGAATGCCGGCCCGCAGCACCTCGACCACGCCGCCGCTGCCGGCTACGGGCACGTTGGGTGGCTTCGGCCCGGCGGGCCGGGTGCCGGTCATGCCGGGACCAACCGCACCCGGGTGCCGGGCGTGAGCCGGGCCGGCGGGTCGGCGTGCACGTCGAACAGGGGCAGGTCGGTGTGGCCGACGAGCAGCCAGCCGCCGGGCGAGGCGGTCGGATAGATCCCGGCGTACGGACCGGCCAGCGCCACGGAGCCGGCCGGGACCCGGGGGCGGGGGGTCGGCAGCCGGGGCATGGCCAACCCGACCGGCAACCCGGTCAGGTACGCGAAGCCGGGCGCGAAACCGCAGAAGGCCACCCGGAACTCGGTGTCGATGAGCCGGCGTACGACGGTCGGCACGGCGACGTCCCAGTAGCCGGCGACGGTCGGCAGGTCCGCCCCGTTGTAGCGCACCGGAACCTCGACAACGCCGGTGCCTCCACTGCCGGTGCCCGGGTCGGCGGTGCCGACGCTCGTGCCGGTGGCAGCGATGCTGGGGGGCGGGTCCCAGGTGCCGAGAAGCGCGGCGGTGTGGGCCGGGTCGGTGAGGCCGTCGAGCAGCACGGTGCGGGCCGCCGGGATGATCTCGATCGCGTCCAGGTCGCCCCGTTCCCGGCGGCGCCACAGCTCGGCTCGCCACGCCTCCACCTGGTCGGCGTCGGAACAGTCGAGCAGCAGGGCGTGCGCCCCGACCGGCCGGATCCGCATCCCGCCATCTTTCCGGACCGCGCCGGGTTCCGGAACGAGCCGGTGCCGGGCGGCCCGCTGGCGCAGCCGACCCGGGCGGCCCGCTGGCGCAGCCGGACGCCCACCCGCTCGGCCACCGGTTTCGTGACCATCGGCACTACCACCAGGTAACCTACGGCGTCGTAACCTGTTGGCGTGACCTCCTCCGCACCAACCCGCCTCAAGCCGACCGACCTCGGCAAGCCTCGGATGCGCGGCTGGCTGCACGCGTACGCGTTCTTCGTCGCCATCGTCTGCGGGATCGTCCTCTGCTCCATCGCCGCGGCCCGGTCCGGCTGGTCGCCGCTGGTCAGCACCCTGATCTACAGCCTGACCGTCTGCGGGCTCTTCGGCACCAGCGGGCTCTACCACCGGCGGGTGTGGTCCGAGCGCGGCTTTCAGGTCATGCGGCGGATGGACCATTCGATGATCTTTATCTTCATCGCTGGTACGTACACGCCGCTCTGCGTCCTGCTGCTGGAGCCCCGACCGGCGACGATCATGCTCACGTTGGTGTGGGGTGGCGCATTCGGGGGCGTGGCCCTCAAGCTCAGCTGGCCGCACGCCCCGCGCTGGGTATCCGCACCGCTCTACCTGGCGCTCGGCTGGGTCGCGGTGGCGATGCTGCCGGACATCCTCCACGCGGGCGGGGTGACCGCCCTGGTTCTGCTGATCGTTGGCGGTGCGATCTACAGCATCGGCGCGGTGAGCTACGCCCTGCGCCGGCCCAACCCGTGGCCCACGGTCTTCGGCCACCACGAGTTCTTCCACGCCTGCACCCTGGTCGCCGCGACCTGTCACCACATCGCGATCTACTTCGCCCTCTTCGCCTAAACAGGTCCTGGGACTCCGGCCCGGTTGCGGATGGATAGGCCGGTGCGGGTTTGGACCTCGCGGGAGACGGCGAGGGCGGCGAACACGATGGTCAGGTGCGCCTCGATGGCGTCTTGCGTGCGGTGGAACATGGGCCGGGCGGCCAGGTCGGACTTGCTCATCCGAAACGACGCCTCGACCTGCCAGAGGTCGTGGTAGGCGCTGATGACCTCGTCTGCGGGCATGGCGGTGCCGGCGATGTTGGTGACGTAGCCCTTCAGGCCCACCAGTCGGCGGGCGCGGTCCAGCGATGCTTGATCGAGGGTCTGTGCCCCGTTGTTGGTCTTGACGGACCTCGGAGTCCGGGCCGTTTTCTGCCCGTTGACGACGGCGCGGGCTCGTTGCTCCTGCGCGGCGAGGGTGCGCCGGTCGCGCACGGCCCGTTTGTGGGAGTAGGCCCAGACCGCGCGCCACGAGCCGGGATGGGTGTGCGGGTTCCCGCCGCAGTCGACCAGCAGCCCGACCACGATCTGCGGGTCGACCCGGCGTTCCTTGGAGTAGCCGACCCTGCGCAGGTCATCCTCCTTCTCCGCCTCGAAGTACAGGGTCGTGACGTCGTAGAGACACAAGGTGATGTCCCCGCTGGCCGCGGGGCACTGGGAGCCTGGTGACCCGGCGGTCTGGGTGGTGATGGATGCCGGCTACGACGCCGCCCGGCTGGCCTGGCTGCTACGTGACCTGCCGGTACGCGTGCTGGCCCGGATGCGATCCGACCGGGTGCTACGCCGCCGGCCAGCTGGGGCGCCCCGGACGTGACCACCGCGACCGAGACCCGCCTCTACGGCACCGCGACCGCCCGCGCCTGGCACCGGGGCTAACCCGCCGCGCCGCCTGGGCAGACTGCCCCGACCTGCCCATTCCCGAAGGCACCGTCGTCCGTCTCGACGTGCAGCGACTGCCCTCCGGCAGGACCGCGAAACCAGTCTGGCTGTGGTGGTTCACCGGCCTCGCCCACCAACCCAGCGACAACCCCGACCCGGCCATCATCGACCTGCTGTGGTAGGCGTTCCTGCGCCGTTTCGACATCGAGCACACCTTCCGGCTACTCAAGCAGACCCTCGGCTGGACCGTGCCGAAACTACGCGACCCACACGCCGCCGACCGCTGACCTGGCTGATCATCGCCGCCACACCCAACTACGACTGACCCGACCCCTCGCCGCAGACCTACGCCACCCGTGGGAACGACCAGCCCCACCCCACCGGCTCACCCCAGCCCGCGTCCGCCGCGGATTTCGGCACCTACGCGCCAACAGCCCCTGTCCCGCCAGTGCACCGAAACCCACCCGACCAGGACCCGGCCGCCCACCAGGACGACCCAACCGCCACCCCACCCGCCGCCACGACGTCCACATCGTCACCAGCAGCGCGACCGGGAGGACAACATCTCCCAAGAAGAAATCGATCAATCCCCGGCCACGCCGCACAGGTTAAAGATCAAGGTAAGGCGTGAAAACGATCCGCCCCGAGCGCATCGCCGCAGTTCACAGCCGCACCGCCCTCAAGATCCGCAAACCGTGAGCCAACTCAGGTTCCACCGCCAGAGAGCCATCCAACCCTTTGACGACACCATGAGACCGGACAACGAAACTATGACAGACAGTGTGAGAAATTTCACACGCGGTTGCCCCAAATAAGGGATAGTTATAGTATTCAATATAGAAGTCAGATTGACTTCTATATATAAGTAGGGAGTGAAATACATTGACATGCTACGCATTAAAGGAGGAGTCATGCTAGGCAAAGTGATCGCATCCGTGGCAGTGATGTTGGCCGCCACTCTGTCACCTGCTAGCGCCCATGCCAGCAATCCGACTCCAACAACAGCGAACACTGCCACGACAACGTCGACCAATAGCATAAACGGCACCAGATGCAACTACAAAGGTGGGTTCACACTCTGCATAGATCGGGATGGGAGCGATATAAAAGTCCGACCGACTATGGGCTCGCGCTCGGAGATTGGAGATATACCCGAGTTCGAACTTGCTTCAAAACTTGAGCTACAAATAATTGAAACACGCCCCTCTCCCGTCGGGCCAATTACCTCCACCTACACTCAGTACAAGGTACCTTTCTGGCTTGACCACTCCTACCCCGAGGCCGAATGGCTCTGCCGCGAAGACGCCATCGCAGTTTATGCCAAAGTTCGAATCGAAGTCTTGTTCACAAAATGGCAGGACGTCGTAACCATGGATGCTGATTGCTAACTCCACGCGGTAACGGCTCAGGGGCCGCCACCGATTAAAATTTCACCGGCAACCAAAGAGGAACGCTGCACCCTCAGCGAAAACCTGACATAGGGAACCCCGGTGTGCACGGGCTCACGAGCGCGAATCGCCAGTGTACACCGGGGTGACCGTAGCGACGCTAGAATGTCCACTTCCGGCGAGTTGCAGCAACTCTCGCTTGGCAGGATTATTGCAACCCCGTGGCGCCCAAGTGCGGATGAGGGACTACCACCAATTTGCCGGATCAGCAGATGCCGTGGTTCACGCCGACGTTGCCCGGTGCCGCTTCCTGCCAACCAGCACCTACTGCATCCGGGCGGGGAGGTGTAAGAAAAAATCATCGCCCCTCCCGCCGCAGGAACGCCCCACTCTCACCAGCCACGACGGCCTGCTCACACCCGGCCAGCAACTCCAGCTTCTGCCCCGCAGTGAACGACCGGCGGAACGCGGGCCATCCGCACGCGGGCCCTTCCTAAGACTGACCCCATCCTGGGCCGTCACGACGTCAACAACAGTATTCAACGACTCTCGATCCTGAACTCGCCCCGTCCGGCGGACTTGCAATGAACCGCTGGCTCAACTCACCCTGACAGACAGGGATCGGGCAAGCTGGGGGCATGACGGACACGCAGGCCCAGAACCGCACGCTGGTGTTGCTTCGGCACGCGAAGGCGGAGCCGCCCGGCGACCAGCCGGACGTGGACCGGCCGCTGACGGCGCGGGGGCGAGCGGACGCGGCGGCGGCCGGCGCGTGGCTGGCCCACCACGGGCTCCTCCCGGACGTGGTGATCTGCTCCTCGGCCCGCCGCACCCGGGAAACCTGGCACGGCGTGGCGATGGGGATGACCGGGGCACCACCGGAGGACGGCTCCGCCGGCCCGGCTCCCGACGTGCACTACGCCGACGACGCGTACGAGGCGCATCCGGCGGATCTGCTGGCCCTGGTGCGGCGGGTCGAACCGACCGCCCGGACGGTGTTACTGATCGCCCACAACCCCGGCGTGTCGCAGCTGTCGATCCTGCTCGACTCCGAGCAGGCGGACCGGGACCCGCAACGGACCAGCCAGGCCGTGGTGCACCGCACCACGGCGGAGTGGGCCGGCCTCGGCCGCCGGGACACCGTCATCACCGCCGAGCACACCGCCCGCGGCTGAGCCGCTCACCCGGGCCGGGCCGCTCACCCGGGCCGGGCCGCCACCAAAGTCGCGACGGCTCACCTGAGCCGCTCAGGACGGCGGCGCTGTCGGCGGCGGCGGGTCCGGCGGCGGTGGCATCATCGCGGTCGGATGCGACAGCCGGTTCTCCTCCACGATCAGCGTCCGGGCCCGCTTGCGCCGGTCCTGCCAGAACCACACCGTGGTGAGGAGGACGGCCAGCCCGGCCAGGATGAAGACCCAGCCGACCGCACGCAGGTCAACCCACCAGACGTTGGCCCGGACCGCGAAGGTGAGGATCGCCCCGAGGGCGATCAGGAAAATACCGCTACCAATGCCCATGTGCGCTGCACTCCCCCGTGCGATGGCTCTGGGCGTTCTCTGCCTGACCTGATGCCGGTTACCCGCCGCCGCCGCACCGCAACCCCGTCCGGGCCGGCAACCCCGCCCCCGGGCCCGCAAACCCCCCGTCCCGGGCGGGGTTGCGGTGCGGCGCGAGCGTCGGAGCCAACGCGACGGCCGGCGGGTCACCCCGCCGGCCGTCGCTGCTGCCGGGTCTGCCCCGGATCAGGCCCTACCCGTCGAAACGGATCAGAACGCCTCCTCCGGGAGGTCCATGACGCTCAGGTCAACGTTCTCGATGATGCGCCGATCGGCACCGATGCGCGGTAGCACCTCACGGGCGAAGAACCGGGCGGCGGCCACCTTGCCGGTGTAGAAATCCCGATCGGTGCCGGGGTCACCGGCGAGCGCCGTCAGCGCCACGTCGGCCTGCCGCTGGAGCAACCAGCCCACCACCACGTCACCGATGGCGAGCAGGAACCGACGGCTGCCCAGGCCGACCTTGTAGAGCGCCCGGGTCTCGCCGCCCTGCGCCTCACCCAGCCAGCCGGTCAGCGTGCCGAGGATGCTCTGGATCTCGCCGAGGGCGCGGCCGAGCGCCTGCCGCTCCTCCTTGAGCTGCCCGTTGCCGCCTTCGGCAGCGATGAACTCCTGGATCTCGCCGGCGACCGCCATCAGGGCCTTGCCGTTGTCCCGGACGACCTTGCGGAAGATCAGGTCGAGGCTCTGGATCGCCGTGGTGCCCTCGTACAGGGTGTCGATCTTGGCGTCCCGGACGTACTGCTCCAGCGGGTAGTCCTGGAGGAAGCCGGAACCACCGAAGGTCTGGAGGGACTCGTGGCCGAGCAGCTCGTACGCCCGCTCCGAGCCGACCCCCTTGACCAGCGGCAGCAGCAGGTCGTTGACCCGCTTGGCGAGCTGGACGGTCTTCTCGTCGCCGGCCGCCTCGGCGATGGCGACCTTGTCCTGCCAGCCGGCCGTGTAGCAGACCAGGGCCCGCAGCCCCTCGGCGTACGACTTCTGGAGCAGCAGCGAACGGCGTACGTCCGGGTGGTTTGTGATCGTGACCCGGGGGGCGCTCTTGTCGGTCATCTGGGTCAGGTCGGCGCCCTGCACCCGGTTTTTGGCGTACTCGAGTGCGTTCAGGTAGCCGGTGGAGAGGGTGGCGATCGCCTTCGTACCGACCATCATCCGGGCGTACTCGATGATCATGAACATCTGCCGGATGCCGTCGTGCTTCTCACCCAGCAGCCAGCCCTGGGCCGGCACGCCGTGCTCGCCGAAGGTCAGCTCGCAGGTGTTCGAGACCTTCAGGCCCATCTTGTGCTCGACGTTGGTGGCGAAGACGCCGTTGCGCTCGCCCAGCTCGCCGGTCTCCTCGTTGAAGTGGTACTTCGGCACCACGAAGAGGGAGAGGCCCTTGGTGCCCGGACCACCCACGCCCTCGACCCCGACCGGCCGGGCCAGCACATAGTGGACGATGTTGTCGCTGAGGTCGTGCTCGCCGGAGGTGATGAAGCGCTTGACGCCCTCGATGTGCCACGAGCCGTCCGGCTGCGGGATGGCCCGGGCGCGGCCGGCGCCGACATCCGAGCCGGCGTCCGCCTCGGTCAGCACCATCGTGGAGCCCCAACCCTGGTCGATGAAGAGCTTCGACCACTTCCGCTGCTGCTCGGTGCCCTCAACGTGCAGGACGTGCGCGAACGAGGGGCCGGAGGCGTACATCCAGACCGCGGCGTTGGAGCCCAGCACCAGCTCGGCCAGCGACCACCAGAGGGCGCGGGGTGCGTTGCTACCGCCGAGTTCCTCGGGCAGGTCCAGCCGCCAGAACTCGGCGTCGATGAACCGGCGGTACGACTTCTTGAACGACTCCGACAGCGGCGCGGTGTGCGTCGCCGGATCGAAGACCGGCGGGTTGCGGTCGCTGTCTGTATAGCTGGCTGCCAGGTCTTCCCGGGCTAGGCGGTCGACCTCGGCGAGGAAGCTCCGGGCGGTGTCGACATCCAGCTCCGTGTAGGGAGCCTGGCTGAACGCCCGGTCTGCCCCGAACACCTCGAACAGGTTGAACTCAAGGTCCCGAAGGTTGCTCTTGTAGTGGGTCATGGTCGCTGGCCCCGCTTCCGGACGCGTGTTACCGATCAGTAACCCTGACTGTATTACTCGCGGGTAAGCAACGACAAGCCCTTTACCCCTCCGCCGTGCCAACCTCCCAACTCGGCACGGCGGCCGAACCACCTAGCCGAGTACCGGTGTACTCCATCAGGACCAGCGCGATGTCATCGTCGAGCCGGTCATACACCCACTCGACCAGCGCTGCCTCCAGAGAGGCCAGCCCGTCGGCGACGGTGCCATGCCCGAGCAACCGCCAGGCCCGATCGGCGGTCGGGAAGAACTCGCCGCCCCGCCGAGCCTCGCCGAGCCCGTCGGTGAACAACAGCAGCCGGTCGCCCGGCTCCAACCGCTCCACCCGGGCTCGCACCGCCGGCATGAACCCCAACGGCGGCGCCGGCGCCGGCGGCTCCAACGCGATCACCGCCCCCCGACGCAACAACAGCGGCGCCGGATGTCCACAGTTAACAATAGTCAGGGTGCCGCCCCGCTCCTCGACCAGGGCCGCGGTCACGAAGTCCTCGTCCCCTCCGCTTCGGGCCACCGCCCGGTCCAGGTCCGCGACGACCGCCCGCAGGTCCGCCCGCTCGTACGCCACATGCCGGTAAGAGCCCAGCACGATGCTGGCCAACCGGACCGCGTCCAAGCCCTTGCCCCGAACATCCCCGATGATCATGCGTACGCCATACGGCGTGTCCAGGGCCTCATACAGGTCGCCGCCGATCTCCGCGGTGGCCGTTGAGGAGATGTACCGGGCGGCTACGGCCAACGGGCCGACCTGTGGACCGAGCGGACGGAGTACCGCCTGCTGGGCAACCGTGGCAAGCCTCGACAACTCCTCGATCCGCTCGGCCTGCCGCTGCCGGATCGACGCCATGGTGGCCGCCAACGCGGCACCCAGGGAGATGCCGGCCACCGCGACCGCGGCCGGCAGTGACCCGGCCCCCTCGGCCAACGCGAAGCCAACGCCGAGGAAGACGGCTACGGCCCCCACCCCCAGCACCACCTGCCAGGAGGCCAGGACTGCGGCCAGGAACGGGGCAGCGGTCAACAAAGCGATGTAGTTGGCCCCGCGGCCGTCGGCGCTCTCCAGTGCCGAGACGATTGCGAGCAGGGCAAAGGCCGCGCCGAGGCCGGCACGGGATCCGGGGCCCAGTGGGCCACGGCCCAGCTGGGAAAGCTGTGTACGTACGAGGGACAGCATGCCTGATGGACCGTGGCCGTTGAATGAACCTGACCTGACATCCGAGGCGGTTCTGGCTGGGCGGGTCACCCCGGGACGCCGTTCACGGTTGCCGGCGGGCTCAGCCCAACACCTCGTACCGAACCTCGACGTGCCCCGCGCTCAGTGGGGCGATCACCGCAAAGGCCGCCTCGGACAGGTCAATGCAGCGCCCCGTGACGAACGGACCCCGGTCGTTGATCCGCACGGTCACCGACGTACTGGTGACCGGGTTAGTGACCCGCACCATCGTGTCAAACGGCAGGGTCTTGTGGGCGGCGGTCATCGCCGAGGGATCAAAGGCTTCCCCGCTCGCCGTCAGCTGCCCCTCGGAGTAGTAGGAGGCGCCGCAGGACCCGGTCTCCACCACGGTCGGGCCGGTGTTGGTTGGCGCCGGGGTGGCGCTGGCTGACGTCGTCGCCGTCGACTGCGGCGTGCTGGATCTCGGCTTGCTCCGCGACGGCGCCTCGCTCTTCCGGGTGGGCGTGGGGCTCGCGGCTGGAGTAGACGGGGCGCTGGCGCTCGGCGGGACACTCGGCGAAGCGGAGAGCGGGGCGGGCGTGGCGGCCGCAGAGTCAGCCGTGGTCGGCGCGCCTGCGACGGACCGGTCGGACTCGTTGGCGGAGGTCAGCCGGACGGTGCCCACGGTCCCACCGATCGCGAGCACGACACCGACCGCCGCGGTTGCCGCGACGCCGGCCGGGGAGACCCTTCGGGTACGCGCATGCCTGCCGGCCACCAGCCCGATCCTTTCGCCAACTGAACAAAGCGGGTCGGACCGTAACGAGCGAAGCACATCCGAAGTCAACGTGATCATGGAGGTATTGCCCGATTTATAGTGAAACGAATAGCCGATCATCCGATCGGCAGTGGTCCGCCCAGCCGATCGCCGGCAGTCGACCAGAATGGCGGCATGCACCCCGAGCTGAGTGGACGTCTCGCCGAGCTGATCCGTTGGATCGACCCGGGACCGGGCGCCACCCATCTGGTCAGTGACATCTCCGGCTGGTGGCGGGACCCGATGGTGCTGGCCCGCCTCGGCCCGGCCCTGGTCAACCCCTTCCAGCAGTCCCAGCCGACGGTAGTGATCTCCCCGGCGGTCACCGGCTACCTGCTCGGACCACTCGCCGCGACCGCGCTCGGCATCGGCTTCGTCGCAGCCCACAAGCCCAGCGACGGTCGCCTCCCCCCGGGCACACTCACCTGGGCACAGGGCCCGCCGGACTATCGCGGGCGGCGACTCGACCTCGCCGTACGAGACCGGAACCTGAAAGCCGGAGACCGGGTGCTGGTGGTGGACGACTGGGTCTCCACCGGAGCCCAGGTGCGCGCCCTCTACGACATCTGCGCGGCCCGGGGCGCCACCCCGCTCGGCACCGCCACGGTGGTGGCCGACTGCCCCCCGGAAGTCGCTGCCGAGCTCCGGATCCAGAGCCTGCTCACCGGCGCCGACCTCACCCCCTGAGCCGCAGCCGGGCCAGCATGGTCAGCCGGTCAGCCGGGCCAGCATGGTCAGCTGGTCAGCCGGCGCAGCTCCGGCAGCTGGGAGGCCACCTCCCCCAGGACCGCCTCCTCCCCCGCGTACCAGCTACTGGGCCGAGGCCAGTGGGTGATCACGTCGGTGAAACCGAGTGCCGCGGCCCGCCCCACCTGCTCGGCGAAGAACTCCGCGCTACGGAGCGAGAAGACGGGCGCGGAGTCCACCAACAGGTGCCGGTCGAGGGAACCGGGCTCGCTGCCGACCGACACCAGCGACTTGTCCAGCCGAACGGTCAGATCCGCCACCCCGTCCCACCACGCCTCCAAATCGTCGGTGGTGGGGCCGGTGGTGACCCAGCCCTGGCCGTACCGGACCGCGAGCCGCATCGAACGAGGTCCGTTGGCGGCGACGACGAACGGCACCCGCGGCGTCTGGACGCAGCCCGGGTTGTTCCGCGCGTCCACCGCGGTGAACCAGTCACCCCGCCACGTCGTCCCATCCTCGCGCAACACCAGGTCGAGCAGCTCGACGAACTCGCTGAACCGGTCCACCCGCTGCCGCGGCGGAAGGGTCTCGCCGCCAAACACCGCGGCGTCGAACCCGATGCCGCCCGCGCCCAGACCGAGCAGGGCCCGACCGCCGGACACATCGTCGAGGGCGGTGACCTGGCGGGCGAAGGCGGCCGGATGCCGGAAGTTCGGCGACGCGACCAGGGTGCCCAGCCGGATCTGGCGAGTCACGGCCGCAGCGGCGGTCAGGGTGGTCATCGAGTCGAACCAGGGCCCGTCCACCAAGTCCCGCCAGCCCAGGTGGTCATAGGTCCAGGCGTGGTCGAAACCCCACTCGTCCGCCTGCCGCCAACGCCGCCCCGACTCCGCCCAGCGCTGGTCTGGAAGGATCACAATGCCGATCCGCATGATCACCAGCCTATCCCCTTCCCCCCGACGGCACCCGGTGGCCAGGGAAAAGGCTCGGCTGGTAGGCGAGCGGACTCACCCAACTGTTGATCACCGTATGCAGCGAGGCGCCGCCCGTCAGCGCAGCGGCTTCGCCATCTGCTGAGCGGTCATCTCATACCCGCTCTGCTCGTACAGGGCGATCGCCGGCTTGTTGTGGCCGAAGACATTGAGCCCCAGGCGCAGCGCCCCCGCTTCCCGGGCCAGTTCCTCGGCAGCCGACAGGACGGCAGCGCCGTAGCCCAGCCGGCGGTGGGCGGGATCAACCCTGATATCGAAGATCCAGGCCATCTCGGCCGACTTGCTGCGCGGGTCGTCCAAGCCGAGCCAGAGGACTCCGACCGCCGCACCGCTGCTGTTCTCCGCCACCAACAGCCGATGGCGCTCGGTGGCCAGCCCGTGGGGCAGGTACTGCTCCCGATCCCGAAGCGCCTTCCGCCGGGCCACTTCGGTCGAGACCAACCCGGTCTGGGACTCCACATACTCCCGGAGCTGCTGATCCGAGTAGACGTCGTACTCGTCCTGGCGCATGTCCCGCAGTTTCACGACCTGACCCATGGTCGAAGACTACTCGGAACACGATCCGGGCCGGCCGCAACAGTCGGCTTCGGACACCCAACCCAACTAGCCACCCAGATATAGACAGAAAGGGTGCCCAGCGGGATCGAACAGCACCCGTACCGTCTGTTGTGGCTGGTGGCTGGCGACCGTCGCGCCCAGCTCCACCGCGTGCGCCACCGCCGCATCCAGGTCTGACACCTCAAAATCCAGGTGCAGCATCATCTGCGAAGCGCCCGAGGTGGTCGGCCACGTGGGGCGCTGGTAGCCGGTGGCGGTCTGCACCGCCAGATAAGCCACACCATCCGGCGGGGCGATGCTGACGAAATTCGGCTCCTCTTGGTAGACCTGCCAACCAAGCAGCTCGGTGTAGAACCGGGCGAGCATCGCCGCATCCGGCGCATCCAGCACCACGCCCCAGTAGTCCCGCCGTTCTGCTCTCGGGGTGGCGCTGTCGTCCGTAATTCGTCCACGCATGGATTCATCCTGGCCCGGTGGTCTGACAGAAACGGCCGAACAATCACCGCCACGGGCCAGCGGTCTGCCGACCCTGGCCGACAGGCTTTCACCTCGCCGCACGACTGATCCCGAGGGCACACCTGCGCAGTCGGCGGGGCATCCGGCCGCTAGAAGGGGGTAGGGCACGGGCCGTCGGAAGGAAGGCCGAACCCACTTGGTTTGATAACTCTATGTACGTCACGGCTCCGCACCGCATCGGTGAAGTCCAGCTGGCTGATGGGCGGCTGCTGGGTTGGGCAGAATGGGGACCACCGGACGGGACACCAGTGCTGTTCTCTCCTGGTGCCGCCACCAGCCGTTGGCTCGGGTTCGGCGCCGAAGTCATCGACCGGCTCGGCGTACGACTCGTTTCGGTGGACCGTCCAGGGCTCGGCGCCTCGACGCCGCTGCCCGGTCGAACCTTCGCCGACTTCGTCGCCGACCTCCGACAGTTAACCGCGATGCGCGGATTGGGTCGGCCCGCGATGGTCGGCAACTCGCAGGGCGCGCCGTTCGCGCTGGCCTGCGCGGAGGGAGGTGTCACCGCTGCCCTCGCCATCGTCTCCGGCGCAGACGAGGTGGCCGCGCCGGAGTTCGCCTCCGCACTGCCCGCCGAGCTACGCCAGCTCGTCGACTGGACGGTACGGGACCCAGCTGAAGCTGAGCGCTTCTTCGCCGGATACAGCGCCGACACGCTGCTTGACTTTGTACTCCACGGCAGCCCGGAATGTGACCTCGCGGTGTACCGCGAAGCCGGGTTCGCGGCCGCCTATCGCCGCGCCCTGAACGAGGCGTTCGCGCAGGGGGCAGCTGGGTACGCGCGGGACACGGTGCTGGCGATGAGCCCCTGGCCCATCGACCTCGACAAAATCTCCGCGCCGGCCGACATCTGGTACGGCGAACTGGACCAGAGCCACTCGCCGGACAACGGATCGTTGCTCACCGCCCGGATACCCGGCGCCGAGCATCACCTCGTACCGGCGATCGGCGGAGCGGTGCTGTGGACACATGCCGAGCCGATCCTCAGCACCCTGTTGACCAGGGCCAGCGCCTAGTCGTCGCCGACCAGGTCATGGCGGGGCCACCTATTTCAGCCGACTAGACCCACGGAAGCCCCGGCGGGACAGTGTCCTGAAC
Source organism: Salinispora goodfellowii (assembly GCF_059570675.1). NCBI lineage: Bacteria > Bacillati > Actinomycetota > Actinomycetes > Micromonosporales > Micromonosporaceae > Salinispora > Salinispora goodfellowii. The sequence continues at coordinate 32,671 of NZ_JCANTD010000007.1, forward strand.
AGGGCTTTCGCGCGTGGATCGGTGACGGGAATCAAACCGGTCGGGCGGGACGGACCGTCAGGTTGAGGCTGTCGATGTGCCGCTGTCGACCCGTGTTGACCGCTGAAACGGGCACGGATCGGGCACGCTGCCAGATACTTGCGCCATGACCACCTCGACCAGGAGACTCGCGTCACAGCAAGCAACGCGAGGAACCAACATGGGCGAAGACAATGCCGCACCGAGGGATGTCGCCGAGCGTCTGACGACCAGGCGGCGAGGGTTGTTCCGGAAGGTGGTAACCGGCGACACCGTCGGCCTCGATGACCGGGATACGGTCGTACGGTGGCTGCGCGAGCTCCATCAGGAGCGAGACCAGACAGTGATCATCCATCGGTCGTGGGGGTCGGTTTGCGTGGTCGGCGAAGGACGGGCCCCGACCGACATCATGATGACCGAAGACGACGGCCGGATGTGGTATGCGGCCCGCGCGGGAAGCAAGATCCCGCAGCAGCGTCCCCAGCTAACCCCAGCCGAGGTAGAGCACGTCATGCTCGAGGCGCTGACCTCAGATACCCGGCCTCAGTGGCCAGAGTGGCGGGAATTCTGATTGCCCACAGCACAGGAGCGTGACCAGCGCATCGCCGACGGGCTCAGCCTTCACCACCGGTGGTGGTTAGCGCCTTCGATGGTCAGGACCTTCTTGCCTGTCCGTCCTGCAGCGTCAGGAACCCAGGTTCGATCGTTCTCCCCCGCGACGAGCAGGGCCGACGCTGGGTTAACGGCCCACCAATGGCCCATCCTTGTTCCAGCATGGCCCAGAACCACGGAAGCCCTGGCGGGACATCTGTCCTGACCAGGGCTTCCGTGCGTGGAGCGGGTGACGGGAATCGAACCCGCACTGTCAGCTTGGGAAGCTGATGTTCTGCCATTGAACTACACCCGCGGGCGGGACCACTCTACCTCAAGCACCACGCGGCGCACATCCCGGCACCAGCCGACCTGAACAGCCGGCGAGCGACAGCGCCGGAACGGGCTGAACCCACAGCCGCGAACGTCGGCGCCGGCGCAGCGGCCATCCGGACGCGCCCGGCCAGGGGAGATGGAGCGACCTGCCGGCCAAGCCCTTCGGAGCCGCCTCGGCATTTTCAAAGCTGTCGATGTCTTGTAAGGTCTGCCCCACGTTTCCGCCATGGCACGCACACTCCCCCGCTGTGCTGCCAAAAGGAGGTGGCCCATGGGTCTCCGTCCCAACCTACTGTCCCGTCGAAGCGCCGGCATCGCGTCAACGTCGTTCGCGCTGCTCCTCGGCGCCGTCACGGCCGGCTACGTCCCGGCGCACGCGGCACCGCTCGCGAACCACGGCGCGGAACACGCCGCGAGCGAGGAGTGCGAGCCGGTCCACGCCAACGCCAAGGCCCGGCCGGGCAGCATCACCGATCACGACCCGAACCACCTGACCGAAGCCGAGGTGACAGCGCGGGAGAGCGAGCTCGCCGAACTGGTGGATATGCAGGTACGGCGCGAGGGCGCCGCCGCCTTCGCACCCGTGGCGCCCGCGTCGATCGCCATCCCGGTGGTGGTGCACGTCATCCAGGAGAACAGCACCCGGGCCGGCGGCAACATCCCGGACTCCATGATCCACTCCCAGATCGACGTGCTGAACGAGTCGTTCGCCGGGGCGACCGGTGGCGCACCGACAGCCTTCGGCTTCACGCTTCAGTCGATCAACCGGGTTACGAACCCGAGCTGGTACCCGATCAACTATGGCTCATCGTCGGAACGGTCGATGAAGAGGTCGCTGCGCGTCGGTGGCGCGGGAACCCTCAACCTCTACCTCGGTGACCTTTCGAGCGGCCTGCTCGGCTGGGCGACCTTCCCGAAGCGCTCGATAAAAAAGATGGACGGCGTCGTCGTGCTGAATGAGTCGCTGCCGGGCGGCACCGCCACCAACTACAACCTCGGCGACACCGGCACCCACGAGGTTGGCCACTGGCTCAACCTCTACCACACCTTCCAAGGCGGCTGTAGTGGCTCCGGGGACGGGGTCAGCGACACCCCGGCCGAAGCCTCCCCGGCCTACCAGTGCCCAACCGGACGGGACACCTGCTCCTCGGCGGGCGTGGACCCGATCCACAACTTCATGGACTACACGTACGACTCCTGCATGTACGAATTCACTCCGGGCCAGGCCAGCCGCATGCTGACCGCCTGGAATGCGTATCGGGCATAGCCCTCGACCGGTACGGTCTGCTGCCGGCTCCGAACGTTCGGAGCCGGCAGCGGCGCTTGCCCGGCCGACGCTCAGGCCGCCGCGCTGCCCTGATCGACGGTGGGGGCCGGTGAGCCGGCGCGTCGAGGCTGGCCGGGGTGACCCGACGCGGCCTGACCACCCGGCTCCAGCCAAACCTGAACCGCCGGTCTCGCCACGCCGGCGATGTCGTGCTGGGCGATCATCGCGACATCAATGCTGAACTCGAAGAGCCGCCAGTCGATGTCGTAGATGGCGCAGTGCCGGCGGGCCAAACGGGTCACCCGGACCGGATCCGTCACCAGCTGAGCCCGACCCGCGACATATGCCTCGTCGTCGCTCTCCTCTGCGGGAAAAGAGTGCAGCGCGTAACGCCCGTCGCGCTCCAGGTCACGCCGCTTGGGCGAGTCGATCACGAAACAGAAGAGGCCCTCGTCGGCGAGCACCGGGGAGACCGGATGCACCCGAGGACCGCCATCGGCGCGGACCGTGGCCAGGTAGCCCAGGCCCGGCCCGTACTGCTGGAGAAGTCGGCGGACCCCGTCGGCGAGGCAGGGTACGTCGGCGGCGAACTCGGACCAGGAAGCCATACCCGCACCCTATCGAACGTGCGTTCGAATGCCCAGGCGAAATGGGCGCGTGTCGTCCCACTCGCTATGGTGGTCCGATGCTTCTCTCCGATCGTGACCTGGCCTCCGAGATCAAGGCCGGCACGCTGGCGCTGGAGCCGTTCGATCCCGCGCTGGTCCAGCCATCCAGCATCGACGTACGGCTGGACAAGCTCTTCCGGGTGTTCAACAACCACCTGTACACACACATCGACCCGTCCCAGCAGCAGGACGACCTGACCTCGGCGGTCGAGGTACCCGACGGCGAGCCGTTCGTGCTGCACCCCGGCGAGTTCGTGCTGGCCTCCACCCTCGAGGTCATCTCGCTCGGGGACCAGCTCGCCGGCCGGCTGGAGGGCAAGAGCTCACTCGGTCGGCTTGGGCTGCTCACCCACTCGACCGCCGGCTTCATCGACCCGGGCTTCTCCGGCCACGTGACGCTGGAACTCTCCAACGTGGCGAACCTGCCGATCATGCTCTGGCCCGGCATGAAGATCGGTCAGCTCTGCATCTTCCGCCTCTGCTCACCCTCCGAGCACCCGTACGGATCCGCCGTCTACGGGTCCCGTTACCAGGGGCAGCGGGGCCCGACGCCCAGCCGCTCCTGGCAGAGTTGGCGGACCTGGCCGACGCGCTGACGCCGGGCGGTCCAGCGGTTGGCCCGGGCTGAGCCGGCGGCTACCCCACGGGCGAGCCGGCGGCGGCACCGCCGGAACCGACAGCCGCACACGACGAGGCCCCGGACGAGACAGCTCGTCCGGGGCCTCGGTCCAGTCGCCGGCTCAGCCCGGTCGACGGAAGCCGGCGATCGACGGCATGGTGTTGATGCTGGAGACCATGACCGGCTTGCCGGTCCGGGGCGCGTGCACCATCTGGTCGTTGCCCAGATACAGGCCGACATGGTGCAGGTTGCTGGGGCTGGAGAAGAAGACCAGGTCGCCGGGGCGCGCCTCGGACCGTGAAATCGCCTGCCCCTCGTTCCACTGCGCGCCGGTGTAGTGCGTCAGGTAGATACCGGCCGCCTTGTACGCGTACTGCGTCAGCCCGGAGCAGTCGAACGAGTCGGGGCCGGTGGCACCCCAGACGTACGGGTCACCCACCTGAGCGCAGGCGGTCCGGATGGCGGTCCGGGCAGCTTCGCTGACCACACCGTTGATGGTGGGGCACTGCGGGGTCGACACCGTGGTTACTGGGAGTGAGTCCTTGAGGCGCGTGATCTCGGCGTCGATCTGTTTCTTTCTCGCCGCCAGCTCGCTCTCCTGCTTATCCTGCTCCGCAATCAACTCGTCGAGTGAATTCTTCTGACCCTCGTACTCTTTGCGGATCGTCAGCACTTCCTCGAGCTGCCGATTCTCCATAAGGGCAACCCGGTTCAGCAGGGCCAACTCCTCGCTGATTTTATTCGGGTCATCGCTTACCAGCAGCGCGCCGAGTTCCCGCGACGGCCCACTGATGTAGTACTGCGAGGCCAGCCCGCCGATCCGCTTCATCGCGGTCTCGGTCTCCTGCTGGAGCGGAGCGAGCTTCTCCGCGAGTTCCTCCGACTTCTCGCGGTTTATCTTCAGCTCCGCCCGAACCTTGTTGTACTGCGCGATCGTGGGCTCCATCTCACGCCACTGCTCGTCAATCGCGGCCTCGATCTCCTCCACGGACGGCTCGGCGTACGCGGGGACCGCCAGCACACCGAGACTGACCGCAACCGCGGCGACCGCGGCGAGCAAACCGTTAACAGACCGACGCAATCCGCCCGAACGGCGTGACCCTACCCAGTCCTGGCGATGAGGGGGCGTGGTTGCCACCAGCACCGACTCCTTTTGCAACCCAGACCACGGGGCGCCTCGGAACAAGGGGGGGACGAGGCAGACGATCCACCGCAGCGCAGGCACAACAATAGGCAGAGTCTGGCACGGAATCAAGAAAGGCCAACGGCTTTACTTCTGTGTAGTCACTCACCCACAAATAGTGCTGACCCAACTCAAAAAATAGATACTTCCAAAACATTTACATCCACAAACCTGACCCTCTGTAGTCACAACATGGCCGGGCTGATACGAAGTGACCGGTGGCGGCACCCGATGGGGTGCCGCCACCGTCCTGGTCCGGAAGCGGCTCTACCAGGTGCCGGCTCGGCACCTGGTAGAGCCCGTAATGGCTAGATCAGCCCGTGACCTGGGCACTCTTCTGGTCAACCGGCGGCTGCTCCGGGCGCACCGACCGGAGCAGGACGCTCGCCACGTCCACCACCTCGACCTGCTCGCCGGCGCCCTTACCGTTCACACCGTCGTTGAGCATCGTCGAGCAGAACGGGCAGCCGACCGCAACCGTCGCGGCACCGGTCGACATGGCCTCCTCAACCCGATCCACGTTGATCCGCTTGCCGATCTTCTCCTCCATCCACATGCGGGCGCCGCCGGCACCGCAGCAGAAGGAGCGTTCGCTGTTTCGCGGCATCTCGGTGAGCTCGCCCTGGATCGCCGTTCCGAGCACCGCACGCGGCGGAGCGAAGACCCGGTTGTGCCGGCCCAGGTAGCAGGGGTCGTGGTAGGTGACGCCGCCATCGATCGCCTGCACCGGCGTCAGCGCACCGGTGGCCACCAGGTGGGCCAGCAGCTGGGTGTGGTGCACCACCTCGAACTCACCACCGAGCTGCCCGTACTCGTTGCCCAGGGTGTTGAAGCAGTGCGGACAGGTAGCGACGATCTTGCGCCGGCTCTGCTCCCGGCCGTCGAACGCCTCGTTCAGAGTCTCGACGTTCTGCTGGGCGAGCATCTGGAAGACGAACTCGTTGCCGATCCGACGGGCCGGGTCCCCGGAACAGGTCTCCCCCTCGCCCAGGATGGCGAAGGAGACGCCGGCCTCGTGCAGCAGTGTGGCGACCGCCCGGGTGGTCTTCTTGGCCCGGTCCTCGAAGGCTCCGGCGCAGCCAACCCAGAACAGGTACTCGAAGTCGTCAACCTCGCCGACCCGCGGCACCTCGAAGTCGAGACCCTTGGTCCAGTCCTCCCGGGTGTTCTGCGGGGCACCCCACGGGTTGCCCTTGTTCTCCAGGTTGCGCAGCATCACCCCGGCCTCCGAGGGGAAGCTGGACTCGATGAGCATCTGGTAGCGACGCATGTCGACGATGTGGTCGACATGCTCGATGTCGACCGGGCACTGCTCGACGCAGGCCCCGCAGGTGGTACAGGACCAGAGCACATCCGGATCGATGACACCGGACTCCTCGGCCCCGCCGATCAGCGGCTTCTCCGCCTCGGCGAGCGCCAGCGCGTCAACGTGCGCGAGCTGCCCGTCGGTGGCCTTCTCCGCACCGGTCAGATCCTTGCCACCGCCAGCCAGCAGGTACGGGGCCTTCGCGTAGGCGTGATCGCGGAGGCTGAGCACCAACAACTTCGGCGACAGCGGCTTACCGGTGTTCCACGCCGGGCACTGGGACTGGCAGCGGCCGCACTCGGTGCAGGTACTGAAGTCCAGCAGCCCCTTCCAGGTGAACTGCTCGACCTGGGCGACTCCGAACTGGTCCTTCTCCGGGTCCGCCTCCTCGAAGTCGAGGAGCTCACCGTTACTGGTCATCGGCCGCAGCGCACCGAGCCCGGACCCCGACCGACCCGGGTTGCGCTTGAAGAAGATGTTGGGGAAGGCCAGGAAGCGGTGCCAGGCGACCCCCATGGTCACGTTCAGCGAAATCACGATCAGCCAGGTCATCGAGATCGCGATCTTGATGACGGCGGCGACGCTGACCCCGGCCTCCCAGTTCGGTAGCAGGCCGCCGACCGCGTGGCTGAGCGGCGCCGCCCAGACCGGGTACTCGAAGTGATCAGTGGCGACCTTGAAACCCCGGATGAGGAAACCCATCACCAGGACGCCGAGGATGACGGCCTCGACGAAGTAGCCCTGCCACATCGTTGAGCCCGTGAACCGGGACTTTCCACCGGGCCGGGTCGGTCGGTTACGCAGCCGGATCGCGATCAACACCAGGATGCTGACGATCCCGAAGATGCCGAGCCACTCGGTGACGAGACCGTAGACCGCCCAGTTCCCGACCAGCGGGAGCCCGCCGGTGGGAGAGACGACCTCGAAGTACGCCTCCAGCACCAGCAGCGACAGCACGATGAACCCGACCATCACGAACCAGTGCGCGGCCCCCACCAGGCTCCAGCGAAGCATCCGGGTGTGCCCCGCGGTCTCCGCCAGCATCGTCCGCGTCCGCGTGGCCCAGTCGGTGAAGCGGGCCGGATCCGGCTGGCCCAGCCGGATCACCGCCACCATCTTCCTGACTGCCCGCACGGCGAGCCACACCGCCACCGCGGTGATGGCGGCCGCGACGATCGTGGTGGCGATCTGGACGCTGCCCATCGAGTCGGCCCTCCCGGTCTACTACTGCCTCGAGCGGCTCGGCGATCGGTACCCGGCCCAGACGCGGTCGGCGGCGCTCTGCCGCGTACTCGGCCCGGACCGATCGTTGGACCTTGCCTCACCCGGTCGTGCAGTGCAGCCTACGCGCACGGTTACCCATCGGTAACGTGACGCATCTCGCATCCCTGACGATGCCGTCCTGCGCCACACAATAGGGTGCCGCGTCCGGCAACGCCGGTTGGGGCCGAGTCGACCAGGCGGGCCAGGCGAGCGCGCCGGCTCCGGCCGGCACGCGGGTCAACGCGTGGTCAACGCCAGCGCGAGAGCAGGATCAGAGAGCCGACCATTGCGCCGAAGCCCACCGCGAGGTTCCAGTAACCCCACGACATGACCGGATACGCCTGCTCGGAAAGGTAGTAGACCACCAGCCAGCCGATGCCGGCGACGATGAGCGCGACCGCCGTGACCGGCAACCAGACCGGGCTAGGCTTACGCGTCGCCGCCGTCGCCGTCGGACGCACATCCGTCGGCGGGGTGTACACCTTCTTCTTACGAACCTGAGACTTGGGCACGGCGCTCTCCAGAGGGGGTGACGACCTCGTCCGGCCTGACAACCGGGCGCGAGGGCGACGGTCCATGGCCAATAATGTTCGACAGCTAGCGTAGTCCGGAAGACCCGTTCAGGCCACGAAAGGGTCTTCTCCAACACCCCGGAGGGGTTACTGGAGCGGGCCGGCCGGCGACGAGGGGAGGGAACCCCGTGGAGTACACATCCGGCGAGACCTCCTGGCGGAAGGTGCTCCGGCGGGTCGTCGTCGCCCTCATCCGGCGCCCCCGGCAGCGCCGGCTCGGCTGGCCGGTCGGCGTACCGTTGATCGCCGCTGCGGCCGGGCTACTCTTCACCACCACCGCTACCACCGCCGGGGGCACCACCCTGCGCGAGGATCGCCGCCCCCAACTCAACCAGCTCATCCAGGACCGCCACGCCGAGGTGGCGGCCAGCGAGCAGCGGGCGGCGGAGCTCCGCGCGACGGTCGAGGCCCGCACCAACGCCCTCGCCGGTTCTGACGGGACGATCCAGCAGCAGCAGGAGCGGGCGGCGGCCAGCCAGGAGCCGGCCGGATTTACCGCCCTCACCGGCCCCGGGGTGACCGTGGAGCTCGACGACGCGCCGCGGCGCAGCGACGGCAGCTTGCCCACGGGCGTCACCAACGACGACCTGGTGGTGCACCAAGGCGACGTACAGGCCGTGGTGAACGCCCTCTGGGCCGGCGGCGCGGAGGCGATGTCAATCATGGATGTCCGCGTACTCGCCACCAGCGCGGTACGCTGCGTCGGTAACACCCTGCTACTCCACGGCCGGGTGTACTCCCCTCCATTCAAGATCGCAGCGATCGGTGACTCCGCTGCCCTCCAGCGGTCCCTCACCGAATCCGAGGGAGTCCGGTTGTTCAGAGACCTGGCGAACACCTACAAGCTCGGCTACAAGGAGACTGACTCCACCGTGACGGTGCCGGCGTTTGATGGCTCAGCCGCCCTCCGTTGGACGACGGTGCCCGAATGACCAGGGAACCGGAGAGCTGGCAACCCGATCGGGACAACGATGAGACGGCGTTCCTGCCGCGGCTGGAACGCCCCTGGCAGCAGCCCCGGCACGGTGCGGAGCAGCCGTTGCCCCCGCCGGGGCCCCTGCCCCGGCCGTCCACCCCAGCCCAACCCGACCCACCGAGCCAGCCGGTCGCCCCAAGCCAACCGGACCCACCGGGCCAGGAGGCCGCCCCAACCCAACCGGGCCTGCCGCCGATCCAGCCGCCGGGGTTGACTGGCCCACGGCCCGGCCCGCCGAGCCAGTCACCGCGACACTCGGCCGACCCCGCCTCAGCACCTCCAGCCGGCTCAGCCTTCGACGCTGCGTACCCGCCCACGCCGACGGCGCCGCCACCATCGCCACCACCGACGGCTGACGCCCCCACCGCCTTCATCCCCATCACACCGCCACGGACCGCGACCCCGAACGCTGACACCACCCCGAAGGCAGGCCCGGTCCCTGACGCCCCCCGAGGCACCGGCTCCGCCGCCGATCCGGCGGCCACCGCACTCATCCCCCGCGTGGCCAGCCACACCCCCCCACCACTCGACTCCACCGCCCTGATGGGCGCTGTGCCCCAGCCACCGCGCGACACGGACGCCACGACCGGACCTGCCGGCGGGGAGCCGGCCCCGCCGCGCCGGGGTGAGCGGGTGGTCAAGCTACGCCCAGAGCAGTCCGGCGACGGTTACAGGAGCGTCTACTCGGAACTGACCCGGCCGACGTTCCGGTCCCGCTTCCGCATCGGCGTCCGCGCCGCCGGGGAGGTACTCATCACCTTCGGCATAGTGGTGCTCCTCTTCGCCGGGTACGAGATCTGGGGGAAGTCGGTGATCGTCAACGCCTACCAGAACGACCTCAGCCAGCAGCTCGCCGAGGCGTGGGGGCCGACCGGTGACCCAACTGTGACGCCCTCCGCTACTCCCTCGTCCACCCCCGCCTCGCCGGCAGTGCAGGGCACTCCGATCGCCGGCCTGTACATTCCACAGCTCGACAAGAACTGGATCGTCGTCGAGGGGGTGACCCAGAAGGACCTCCGGTACGCCCCGGGCCACTATCCGACGAGTGCCCTCCCCGGCCAGCTCGGCAACTTCTCCGTCGCCGGGCACCGGAACCGGGCCACCTTCTGGCGACTTGACGAGCTGAACGACGGCGACGTGATCGTTGCCGAGGATCGGGACAACTGGTACATCTACCGGGTCACTCGCAACCACATCGTCAAACCGAGCGAGGTGTCCGTGGTGGCGCCGGTTCCCGGCGACGCGGGCGCCGAGCCGACCGACGCGATGCTCACCCTGACCACCTGCCACCCGAAGTTCGACAACTACGAACGCCTGATCATCCACGCGAAGCTGGACCGGACCCAGGCCAAGTCGGCGGGCCGCCCGGCGGAACTGGGGGGCTGAGGAGATGTACGCCTGGATCTGGCGGAAGTTGCCGTTCGGGCTGCCCGGCAAGCTGGCCGGCAGCGTCCTGTTAACGACGGCCGCGGTCGCTCTGCTCTGGTACGTGGTCTTCCCCTGGGCTGAGCCGCTACTCCCCTTCGACGATGTCCAGGTCACCCAGGAGACGGGAGACCCCGGAGCGCCGGAGGTTCCCGGCTTCCCGCCGCCCGGCGACGGGCCGGCGCCGACCGAGGACGGGCACGACCTGCCGTACGACACGGACGAGAACAACCCACCCCCCTCCCCGGAAGAGTGACCCGTGCGCATCCTGGTCATCGACAACTACGACTCGTTCGTCTTCAACCTGGTGCAGTACCTGGGTCAGCTCGGCGCCGACTGCGAGGTGCGCCGCAACGACGAGATCAGCGTCGCGGCGGTCGGGCAGGCGAACGCGGATGGCGTCCTGCTCTCCCCCGGCCCGGGTAGCCCGGATCGCGCCGGCATCTGCCTGGACGTCATCCGGGAGTACGCCGGGGTGCTCCCCCTCTTCGGTGTCTGCCTCGGCCACCAGGCGATCGGGGAGGCGTTCGGCGCCACGGTCGCCCAGGCTCCAGAGCTGCTGCACGGCAAGACCTCGGAGGTCCGGCACCAGGGCGTGGGGGTACTGGCCGGCCTACCGGAGGTGTTCACCGCAACCCGCTACCACTCGCTCACTCTCGTGCCGGAGACGTTGCCGGCCGAGTTGGAGGTCACCGGTTGGACCAGTTCCGGTGTGGTGATGGCGATGCGCCACCGGACGTTGCCGATCGAGGGGGTGCAGTTTCATCCCGAGTCGGTCCTGACCGAGGGCGGGCACCTGATGCTGGCGAACTGGTTGGCGTCCTGCGGCTTTCCGGAGGCGCTGGAGCGTGCCCCCGCGTTGGCGGCCGAGGTCGACGCACGCCGACGTACCGCCTTCAGCACCACCTAACCGTCGATCAACAACGCCCTCAATCACCGTCGCCCGGCGTGTCGGTCGGATCCGGCGTCGGCGTCGGCGTATCGGTCGGATCCGGCGTCGGGGGCTCGGTCGGCTCCTCCAACACCGTCACCGTGATGGTCACCGTCTTGCCCTTCTCAAGCTTGGTGTTCGGACTCGGGTTCTGGTTCGTCACCCGGCCTTCCTCACCCGGCGGCACCGGCTGACCCTCCCGGATGTCAACCTTGTAGCCGGCGTCCTCGAGCTCCCGCTTGGCGTCCTCAACATAGGACTGCACCACGTTCGGTACGGTGCCGATGTTGCCCTTGGAGACGGTCAGTGTGACCACCTCGCCCTCCGCCGCCTGGTTGCCCTCATCCGGCGTCACCCGCAGGACGGTGCCCGCCGGCTCCGCGTCGTCGACCTCCTCCCGCGCGACCTCGAAGCCGGCATTCTCCAGCTGCCGCTTCGCGTTGTCGTAGGTGGAGCCGACCAGGGTGTCCGGAATCGTCACCGTCGCCGGCCCAGCGCAGATGAAGACCGTGACGACGTCGTCCGGGGCCAGCCGCTCACCCTGGGCTGGCTCCTGGTTGGCCACCTCCCCCTTGGTGCAGTCGTTGTCGCGGACCTCCTGGCCGGTATTCGGCACCAGGTTGGCCTTCTCAATCGCCGCGAACGCCTGCTCCTGGGTCAGCCCGGTTACCGGCGGGACCGTGGCCCGCTCGGGTTCTTCGGGCAGGAAGGCGTACACAGCCAGCGCGGCCACCGCGAGTACCCCGAGCACGGCGAAGGTGGCGATCAACCACGACGATGCCCGGCGCCGACGTGGGTCGCCGACCCGGGCTGGTATCTGTTGGGTACGCGGACCGGGTGCGGCGGCCGGATATCCAGCCCCGGCCGGGGCGAGTTGGGTGGTCTCCTCCTCCCGCAGGACCGGGGTCGCCATGACCGGCCGTCCGGCGGCGGCACGCAGCAGGTCCGCCCGCATCTCGCCGGCGCTCTGGTAGCGGTTGAGCGGGTTCTTCGACAGCGCCTTGAGGATGATCGCGTCGACGGCCGGGGGGACCTCCGGGTTGAGGTCGCTGGGCGTCGGTGGCGTCTCCCGGACATGCTGGTACGCGACGCTGACCGGGCTGTCCCCGACGAACGGCGGGTGCCCGCAGAGCAACTCGAAGAGCACACATCCGGCGGCGTAGACATCCGAACGGGCGTCCACCGACTCACCGCGGGCCTGCTCGGGTGAGAGGTACTGTGCGGTGCCGATCACGGCGCTGGTCTGCGTCATCGTGGTCGCGCCGCTGGCCAGCGCCCGGGCGATCCCGAAGTCCATCACCTTGACCTGGCCGGTCTGGGTGAGCATGACGTTGCCGGGCTTGATGTCCCGGTGGATGATGCTGTGCCGGTGGCTGAACTCCAGCGCCGCGCACATGTCGGCGCAGATCTCCAGCGCCCGGCGCGGCTGGAGCCGCCCTTCGGCGCCCAGCACCTCCTTCAGGGTCCGCCCGCCGACGAACTCCATGACGATGAACGGCAGGGTCTCACCGGTCGGTGCCTGCTCCTCGCCGGTGTCGTAGACGGCGACGATGGCCGGGTGGTTGAGGGAGGCCGCGTTCTGCGCCTCCCGTCGGAACCGCATCTGGAAGGTGGCGTCGCGGGCCAGATCGGCCCGGAGCATCTTGATCGCAACATCCCGACCCAGTCGCAGGTCACGACCGCGATGCACCTCGGCCATGCCGCCGTAGCCGATAAGCTCGCCGACCTGGTAACGGCCACCGAGCAGGCGGGCCTGCGCTGTCATCGCGTCTGTCGTCCTTCGCTCGTCGTCGTCTCGTCGCCGCCCATCGCGGGCAGTTGCAGTTGACGGTACGACGTTTGGTCTGAATCGTCGCGTCCGTCGAGCCGGAGTTCGCCGGAGGTTCCCGTCGACTGCCCCGGCCGGCCGGTGAGCCCGGCATACCCCTCGTCCCAAACGTAGGAAACCATGCGAAAGCAGGTCAGGACCAGAGCGACCAGGAGGAAGAAAAGGAGCAATCTCCCGAACCGGGACCGGCGGGACCGCGGAGCCGGCGTTGGGGGGTGCCCGGGCCGCGCCGACGCCAGCGGCACGGCGGCAACCGGGGACCACTGCGCCGGCGGTCGCGGGGCCAGCGGTGGGAAGGGCTGCTGCGGCGCGGGCGGCGGCGGGAAGGGCTGCTGCTGCGGGGCGGGCGGCGGCGGCATCGGCGAACGGGAAGCCTGCGGTGGACGGGCAACGACCGGCGGCGGCACTTTGGCTCGGCCCGGCGCCGGCGCGGCAGGCGCCGGCGAAACCACGCTGGCCCGACCCGGCACCGCCGAAACCGGACTGGCCTGGCCCGCCGCCCGGGCGGCCTGGGAGAGCTGGACCTTCAGTTGTCGAGCCACTCCGGCCAATGCCGCCGCGCTCGGCCAGCGGTCCGCCGGGTCCTTCGCCATGGCCCGCTCGACCACCGCCCGCACCTGCGGCGGAATGTCGGCAGGCAGCGCCCGAGGTGTGTCCCGGACGTGCTGCAGGGCGATCTCGAGTGGGTTATCGCCCGCAAACGGCCGCCGGCCGGAGAGACACTGGTAGGCGACCACACCGAGGGCGTACACATCCGAGGCCGGGGTGGCGACCGCTCCGGTCGCCTGCTCCGGTGAGATGTACGAGGCGGTGCCGAGCACCGAGCCGGCGGCGGTGAGCTGGGCCACCAGGTCGGATCGGGCGATACCGAAGTCGGTGAGTACCAGGGTGCCGTTCGGCCGGACCAGGAGGTTGCCGGGCTTCACGTCTCGGTGCACGATGCCCTCCAGGTGGGCGGCGTGCAACGCGTCGGCGGCCTGGGCTACCAGGGCCATCGTCCGGGCGGAGGTGAGCCGGCCGACCCGGTTCAGGGCGGCCAGGAGCGCCTCGCCCTCCACGTGCTCCATCACCAGGAAAGCGATCTGCTGGTCGCTGCCGAAGTCGTAGATGTCAACGACACCGGGGTGGTTGATGGTCGCCATCGTGCGCGCCTCGCCCCGGAACCGCTCGGCGAAGTCAGGATCGTCGAGCAGGGCCGGCAGGAGACTCTTTACGGCGACTGTCCGGCCGAGCACCTCGTCGGTGCCGCGCCAGACGTCGCCCATGCCGCCGCTGGCGATCCGCTCGTCGAGCCGGTAGCGGTTGCCGAGCTTCACCCCGGTACTGAGCACGTCAGCGGCTCCCCGGTGAGGCGATCGCCGCCCGCATGATCTGCCCGGCGATCCGGGCGGCCTCGGAGCTGCCGCCGTCGCCGGTCTCCTCCAGCAGGACGCAGACCGCGGAGACCGGGTTGCCGTCCTCGTCGAGCGCGAAGCCGATGAACCAGCTGTGTTCGGGAGTGTCCGGACCGGACTCTGCCGTGCCGGTCTTGCCGCCGACGGTGTAGCCGCTGATCCGGGCGTTGCGGCCGGTGCCGTTCTGGACGACACTCTCCATCATCTCCCGCAGGTCGGCGGCGACCTGGTCAGTGACCGGCTGCCGCAACTCGTCGGGCTCGGCGGTGTAGTAGTTGGTGGTGCGATCAGCGCCGAGGATCTGACTGACCAGGTATGGGCGCAGCTGGCTGCCGTCGTTGGCGACCGTGGCGGCGATCAGGGCGCCCTGGAGCGGGGTCATCCGGACATCACGCTGGCCGATGGAGGACTGGGCCAGGGCAGCCGGGTCGACGCTGCCGTCGGCGTTCTCCATGCTGCCGGTCCGACTGGCCGCGACCGGTTCGCCGTCCTCACCGAGCCGGCCGACGGTCAGGTCGTCCTGCTCGAAGCCGAACTGCCGGGCCTTCTCCTTGAGCGTGTCCGCGCCGAGGCTCACTCCGAGTTGGGCGAAGCCGGTGTTACACGACTCGGTCACCGCGTTCATCAGCGTGACCTCCTCCTCCGGGCAGATGGAGGGGGCCGCGTTTTCGATCGGCTTGCCCGAGGTCGGCGGGGTCCAGCTGGGCCCGGCGGGGATCTTCGTGTCCTGGGTGACACCGTTCTCGAGCGCGGCGGCGGCCGTCACGATCTTGAAGGTGGAGCCCGGCGGGAGCACCTCGCCGAGCGCCCGGTTCTTCAGCGGACCGTCCGGGTTCTGCTGCAGCTTGTTGTATGCCGTCGTGGCCTCATCCGAGTCGTGGCTGGCCAGTGGGTTCGGGTCGAAGCTCGGCATCGAGACCAGCGCCTGCACCGCCCCGGTACGCGGGTCGAGCGCGATGGCCGCACCCTTGCTGACCCCCTCGCGGTTGTCCCGCAGCTGCTCGTACGCGACGTCCTGCGCCTGCTCGGAGATGGTGAGCAGGACGTTCGCCCCGGCGGTCTCGTCGCCGGTGACCAGGTCCCGCAGCCGGTCGCCGATCAGCTGGTCGCTGGTGCCGGCCAGGAAGGCGTTCTCCGCCTCCTCGATGCCGGTGTCGGCCAGGTTGACCGGCTTGTAGCCGATCGCGTGGGCGTACTTCGCCCCGCCGGGATAGGTGCGCAGGTACTCCAGCTCCCCGTCGGTCTTCTTACTCACCGCGAACGCCGTACCGCCGGCCTCGATGTTGCCGCGCTTGCGCTCGTATTCGGCGACCTGGACCCGGCCGTTGTAGTCGCTGTTGCGGTAGTCGTCGGCCTTGTATGCCTGAATCCAGTTCAGGTTCGCGAAGAGTAGCCCGAACAGGACCATCACGACGAGACCCACCCGGCGCAGTGGCGCGTTCACGGTCTGATCACCTCCGTGGGGGCACCGTGTAGCTGCTCTGGCGGTCCGCCCGTCGGTCGGGTCGACAGAGGGCCCCCGCCGGTCACTGGCCGACGGGCGGCATCGGAGATCCGGACCAGGATCGCGATGAGTAACCAGTTCGCCATCAGCGACGAACCGCCGGCGGAGAGGAACGGCGTGGTCTGGCCGGTGAGCGGAATCAGCCCGCTGATCCCGCCAACGATCACGAAGACCTGGAGCCCGAGGGTGAACGCCAGACCACCGGCGAGCAGCTTGCCGAACGAGTCGTGGACCGCCAGCGCGGCGCGCAGCCCTCGCTCGACGATGAGCAGGTAGACCACCAACAGGGCGGAGAGACCGAAGAGACCGATCTCCTCGCCGAGGCCGGCGAAGATGAAGTCGTTCTGCACCTCGGGCAGCTTGAGCGGCTGGCCGGCGCCCGGCCCGGCGCCGAACATTCCTCCGCTACCAAGGGCGAGCAGCCCCTGCACCAGCTGGTAGCCGTCGTTGTACGGGTCGGCGAACGGGTCCAGCCAGATGTTGGCCCGCAGGTAGAAGTTGGCGAACGGGCCACCGACCACGTCGCCCAACACGTACGCCAGATAGGCGCCGCCGAAGAAGAGCACCAAGCCGATGAGGAGCCAGCTCACCCGTTCGGTGGCGATGTAGAGCGTCGCCACGAACATGCCGAAGTAGAGCAGGGAGGTGCCCAGGTCCTTCTCGAAGACCAGGACCAAAAGGCTGATCAGCCAGACCACCACGACCGGCCCGAGGTCCCGGCCCCGGGGGAGGTCGACACCCAGAAACCGGCGACTGGCCAGGGAGAGGACCTCCCGCTTGCGGACCAGGTAGTACGCGAAGAAAGCCAGCAGCGCGAGCTTGGCGAACTCACCGGGCTGGATGGAGAGACCACCGACCCGGATCCAGAGCTTCGCGCCGTTGATCTCGGAAATGCTCCGCGGTAGCACCGCCGGGATCATCACCAGCACGATGCCGGCGAGACCCAGCGTGTACGCGTACCGGGAGATCGAGCGGTGGTCGCGGACCACAGCGAGCAACCCGGCGGCGAGGGCGACCGAGATCAGTGTCCAGGCGAGTTGGCGCCCGCCGGTGCCGGCGAAGGTCGCCAGTTCGGCCCGCTCGGCCGGGGTGGCGCGGGCCAGGTCCAGCCGGTGCAGGAAGCCGACACCGAGGCCGTTGAGGAGGGCCACGGACGGCAACAGGGCCGGGTCGGCGAAGGGAGCCAGGAACCGGATCACCACGTGCAGGCCGAGGAAGACCGCGCTGAGCGCGGCGGCCGGCACCCAGAAGCTCGGCGTGACCGTGTCGAGCACGCTGGCTTCGACCATCGCCCCGTACGCGGCCACCAGCACCATGGCGAGCAACAGCAGCGACAGTTCGGCGTTACGCCGGGCCCGGGCCAGCCGCACGCCGCTCTGCCCGCCCGTGGTCGTGGGCGGGGATGTCGACGTGGCCGCTCCGGTCACTGAACGTCCTGACAGATCAAGCCGGCGCTCACTCGGGCGACCGGCAGGCGGCCGGATCAACAGCCGGCGGCGGGATGGCGGGCAGGGCGTCGGGCGAGGGGGTCGGCTCGCCGGTTGCCGGCGCGCTCGGGGCGGCGGAGGCCGCCGAAGGTGTACTCGGACCGTCGGCCGGCGTTGACGCATCGAGCTCCGCGGTCGGGCTCGGCGCTGCTGGCGCGCTCGGACTCGGGCTCGGGGGACAGGTCGGCTTCAGGTTGGGGTTGCTCGGAGTGTCAGCGGTCAACTCGGCGAGCCGACGCTCCGCATCCGCTTCACTCTTGGCCGGGATGCCCTGTTTGACCTGTTCCTGTGCGGCGAGCGTGAGGTCGTCCAGCTTGGCGGAGCTGGTCGAGTGCACGGTAGAGAGGTCGACGCCGGCGATCTGACCTTCGACGCCGCGGAACACCGCGACCTCGCCGTTCCCCGTGGCTCCGACGTAGTACTGCCGCTGGGTGTAGCTCCACCAACCGGATAGCATTCCGCCCAGCAGGACGAGCAGGGCGAGACTCACCGCCGCGAGGAGGATCGGCCGGCGGCGGCGGCGCTCCGGCTCGTCGTCCCCGGCAGTCGACTCGTCCGGCGGCTCCGGCGGCGCCCCGGAGAGCGCGGAGGCGCGGGCCGCGGGAGTGGAGTCATCGGCGGAGGTCGCCATGCCCCGGTCCCGGGAGGCGGCGCCACCGACGATCGGGCTCGCCTCGACGATGTCCTGGTCGGTCGCGTCGGCGATGATCACGGTGATGTTGTCCGGACCGCCACCGCGCAGCGCGAGCTGAACCAACCGCTCCACGCACTGCTGCGGGTCGGCGTACTCCCGCATCGTCTCCATGATCGTCTCTGCGCTCACCACGCCCGAGAGACCGTCGCTACAGATCAGGTACCGGTCGCCGGCGAGGACCTGACGGACCGAGTACTCCGCGTCGATATCCCGGCCGTCAAGGGCCCGGGTCAGCAGCGACCGCTGGGGGTGGCTGCTCGCCTCCTCGGCGCTGATCCGGCCCTCGTCCACCAGCATCTGGACGTACGTGTCGTCCTTGGTGATCTGGGCGAACTCGCCGGCACGCAGCAGGTAGGCACGAGAGTCGCCGATGTGCACCATGCCCAGCTTGCTGCCGGAGAAGAGGATCGCGGTGAGTGTCGTCCCCATCCCCTCCAGCTGCGGATTGGCGTCGACCGTCTCGCGTAGCTGTTGGGTGGCGTTGGTGACAGCCGAACGAAGCGCGTCCACGAGGGCGTTTCCCGGGACATCCTCGTCCAGCGGCGCCATGGCGCCGATGACAATGTTGCTGGCGACATCACCGGCGGCCATACCGCCCATGCCATCGGCGACGGCGAGCAGCCGTGGCCCGGCATAGACGGAGTCCTGGTTGCCGTCTCGGATCAGCCCGCGGTCGCTGTGGGCCGCATAGCGGAGGGTCAGAGTCATGGCCGTAATTCGAGTGAGGTGCGCCCGATGCGAATCGGCACGCCGAGGGGGACGGGGGTAGGTCCGGTGACCTTAGCGCGATCCAGGTAGGTGCCGTTAGTCGAACCCAGGTCCTCAACGAACCACTGCCCGTCGCGGGGCACGAGCCGGGCGTGTCGCGCGGAGGCGTAGTCGTCGGTAATCACGAGGGTGGAATCCTCGGCCCGACCAATTGTGATCTGCGCTTCACCGAGGGTGATGCGGGTGCCGGCCAACTGGCCGGCGGTCACCACCAACTGGCGGGCTGCCTTTCCCCGCTTCACCCGGGCCGGCTTACCGCCCTGACCAAGGACGGCTCCGACCCCTCGAGGGGCCGCTACCAGCCGGCCAGAGCGGGCGCCCGCGAAGAGGTCCCGGCGAATCACCCCGACCACCGTGAAGACGAAAATCCACAGCAAGATCAGGAACCCGAACCGGGCAACGGTGACGACGAGTTCCGGCAAGGCGGATCAACCATCCACGCGGAAGGTCAGGGTGGTGGTGCCGAGCTGGACCATGTCGCCAGGGTTCAGGGCAACGGCGGAGACCCGCTGACCGTTGACCATCGTGCCGTTGGTTGACCCGAGGTCGGTCAGCACGACCTGACCGCCGTCGAAATCCAGCCGGGCGTGTCGCCGCGAGATGCCGACATCGGGCAGGCGCAGGGTGGCCTGGTCGCCACGGCCGATCACGGTCGTGCCCAGCTGGAGCGGGTAGGTCCGCCCGTCGCCGGAGACCAGCCGCACGTTGGGGCCGCCACCCTGACCGGGCGGCGGGCCGTAGCCACCCCCCTGGTCGTAGGCGGGGTAGGCCGGCGGGCCGGCGTCGTAACCCGGCGGGCCGGCGTCGTAGCCCGGCCCCGACACCGGGGCAACCTCACCGCCGGTATAGACCTCGGCGGTCACCCGGAACATACCGGTGTCGAGCCCCTCCCCTCGTTCGACCTCGACGATCACGTCGCCGTAGACCGTCCACGCCTGCTCGCCGATGAACTCCGCCTGCGACTGGGCCAGCTCCTGGGCCAGCGCGGCGGCGTACGGCGCCAGGCGACTGTGGTCGTATGGCGAGAGATCGATCACGTAGCGGTTGGGCACCAACGTGCGCCCACCGGCCAAAATCGCCTTGTGCGCCTCGGCCTCCCGCTGCATGGCGTTGAGGATCTCCACGGGGTGGACCACCCCTTTGAAGACCTTGGCGAAAGCCCCTTCGACCAGGCCTTCCAGACGCTTCTCGAAGCGTTGCAGCACGCTCACCGGCTCCTCCTCGGGTCCCGAGGACATGATGGTATCCGGCCGAGAAGCGTCCAGCTCACACGCCGCTCGGCCGCGCTTGTCCCGGCCCGTTCGGCGGGCCGGTTCCGTCGTGCTAGTCTTTCGTCCGCCACAAACGGTGGCCGTCCTACGAGGGTAACCGTTGGTGGCAAGTGCGAGGAGCCACGTAGAATGTCCCGAGCCCGGCGGTGCAGCCGGAGGGCCGGGGCACCAGGTGTCTCCGGTTGAAGCCACGGGGAAGTGGCGGAATGGCAGACGCGCACGGTTCAGGTCCGTGTGCCCGAAAGGGCGTGGGGGTTCAACTCCCCCCTTCCCCACCAGACGAGGGCTCCGCAGTAGCGGGGCCCTCGCGCCGTCTCGGGGCACGTCGTACGTCACGCTATGCTCCGATCGTTCTTGACTCCGACGGACCAGGAGTGACGTGTGAGTGTCGCATTCGTGACCGGATCGGGCGGTCTCATTGGTTCCGAAGCGGTCCGGCATTTTGCCGGCCTCGGTCTCGATGTCGTCGGAATTGACAATGACATGCGGCAGGAGTTCTTCGGCGCGGAGGCCTCGACCGCGTGGAACGTCCGGCGGCTCACTGCGGAGCTGGGCGCCGCCTACACGCACCAAAGCATCGACATCCGCGACCGGGACGCACTCGCGAAGCTCTTCCGCCGGTACGGCCGCGACACCGCCGTGGTGATCCACACCGCCGCACAGCCGTCGCACGACTGGGCCGTCCGCGACCCGTTCACCGACTTCGACGTCAACGCCGCCGGCACCCTCAATGTGCTGCAGAGCGTCCGCGAGCACTGCATCGAGGCGCCGGTCATCCACTGCTCCACCAACAAGGTCTACGGGGACCGGCCGAACAGCCTGCCGCTGGTCGAGTTGGCGACCCGGTGGGAGATCGAGCCCGGGCATCCGTACGAGCAGGGCATCCGGGAGGACATGTCGATCGACGCCTGCCTGCACTCGATCTTCGGCGCCTCCAAGGTGGCGGCGGACGTGATGGTGCAGGAGTACGGCCGTTACTTCGACATGCAGACGGCCTGCTTCCGCGGTGGCACCCTGACCGGGCCCGCGCACGCCGCCACCGAGCTACACGGTTTCCTCGGGTACGTGATGCGGGCCAACATGGAACGCCGGAAATACAAGATCTTCGGATACCAGGGCAAGCAGGTCCGGGACGCGATCCACAGCTCGGACGTGGTCTCGGCGTTCGAGTCGTTCTTCCGTAACCCGCGCTCCGCCGCCGTCTACAACCTGGGCGGCGGCCGGCACTCCAACACCTCGATGCGCGAGGCGTTCGCCCTGGCCCAGCAGATCACCGGGCAGGAGATGGACTCCGAGTACGTCGAGGCGAACCGAATCGGCGACCACAAGTGGTGGATCGGCTCGAACGAAGCCTTCCACGCCGACTACCCGGACTGGAAGCAGGTCTACGACGTGCCCATGATCATGCGGGAGATCTACGAGGCCAACGTCGACACGTGGGTTCCGCAGTCATGACCCCCCGGGGCAAGCGGAACGTGCTCGGCGTCCTCGTTGATGTCACCGACTACGCCACCGCCACCGAGACGGTCGTGACCGCGGCGCACGAGCGGCAGCCGCTGGCGCTGACCGCCCTGGCCGTACACGGCGTGATGACCGGTGTGCTCGACCCCGCACACAATGCCCGGTTGAACTCGTTCGACGTGGTCACTCCGGATGGACAGCCGGTGCGCTGGGCGCTCAACGTGCTGTACCGGGCCGGGCTGACCGACCGGGTCTACGGCCCGACGCTCACCCTGCATGTGTTGTCCCGCTTCGCCGACGAGGGCCTTCCGGTCTATCTCTACGGTTCCACCGAGGAGACGCTCGCAACGCTGGTGCCGGCCCTGGAGCGCATGTTTCCCGCGCTGAAACTCGCCGGGGTGGAGCCGTCCAAGTTCCGACCGGTGCAACCCGGCGAGGCTGTCGAGATCGCCGATCGGATCCGGGACAGCGGGGCCCGGCTCGTGCTGGTCGGGCTGGGCTGTCCGCGGCAGGAGATTTTCGCGTACGCCATGCGACCGTTGCTGGACATGCCGCTGATGGCGGTCGGCGCGGCCTTCGACTACCACGCGGGTCTGCTGCGGCAGCCGCCACCGTGGATGCAGCGGGCCGGCCTGGAGTGGCTCTGGCGACTCGGCCTGGAACCGAAGCGCCTCTGGCGCCGTTACGTGATCCTCAACCCGGCCTACCTGGCCCGGCTCGCCGCACAGAAGACCGGCCTGTGGAAGGCGGAGCCGCCGGAAGCCGCCACCGAGCAGCCCACCAGCTTCGCGGTCTGAGGAAGGTTTCGGCACGGTACGGGGCCCTGTCCCGGAATCTCCGGGAAGGGGCCCCGCCCGGTGAGATCGAATCAGACCGTCAGGGTCCAGGTGTCGATGTAGCCGATGTGCCTGCGATAGATATCGCGGACCTGGAGCTGCCAGGTGCCGTCGGCCGCCTCATTGGAGAGGTCCACCGTGTAGGTCTCGTTGACGTTGTCGGCGGAGTCGGACAGCTTGGGAATCTTCAAGATGTAGAACGGGTAGAACGAGCCGTCCGGCGGGATCAGGTCGATCATGAGGTCACCCCGCCAGGTGTGCGGAATGTCCACGGTCACCGTCGAGGTGGCGGCGGCGTCCCGGTCGCAGCCGGCGATGGTGATCGAGCTCGTCGCCGGGCCGCCCGCGTCCGGGATCGACACGTCGGTGTCGTTGGTGCCGGAGCAGCCCGGCGGCGGAGGCGGAGGCGGCGGAGGCGGCGTGGTACCACCGTCACCGACGTAGAGGAGCTTGTTCGGGGAACCGCTGCCCGGGGAGCCGATCGCACCGTCGGTGGCGTTGTCGACCAGCGCGTCCCGAATCTGCTGCGGGCTGTACGACGGGTTGGCCGACAGGACCATCGCCGCGGCACCCGCGACGTGCGGCGAGGCCATCGACGTGCCGCTGATCGTACGCGTGCTGGTGTCACTGGTGATCCACGGCGCGGTGATCAACGAACCCGGCGCGAAGATGTCCAGACAGGGGCCGTAGTTGGAGCGAGAGGACCTGACATCGGTGCTGGTGGTGTTCCCGACGGTGATCGCGTCGGGGGTACGCGCCGGCGAGTAGTTACAGGCGTTGGCGCTGCTGTTACCCGCCGCCAACGCGTAGGTGATACCGGAGTCGATCGAGTTGGTCACCGCGTCGTCCAACGCACTGTTCGCACCGCCACCAAGGCTCATGTTCGCCACCGCCGGCTGGACCGCGTTCGCGGTCACCCAGTCGACACCGGCCATAACCCCAGCGTAAGTACCGCCGCCCGCGCAGTTCAGCACCTTCACCGCTACCAGGTTGGTCTCCTTGGCAACACCGTATGCCGTACCACCGACAGTGCCGGCCACGTGCGTACCGTGCCCATTACAGTCCGTGTCGTTGTTGTCGGCGGTGTTGGTACCCCAGGAAGCCCTACCACCGAAGTCCTGGTGAGTAGTACGGATACCAGTGTCGAGGATATAGACCGTCACGTCACTGGCAGTGTTCGGATACGTGTAGGAGTCGTCCAACGGCAGATCCCGCTGATCAACCCGGTCCAAACCCCAAGACGGCGGGTTGGCCTGGGTGCCATTGATCGACACCTGATGGTTCTGCTCGACGTAGGCCACCGCCGGGTCAGCCGCGATCCGAGCGGCGGCACCAGCATCCACCCGCAGTTCAGCCCCACGCAGGGCTGCGGTGTACGTCCGGGCTACCTGGCCACCATGCCGATCCGCCAGGCGATCAGCCGACCGCTCGACCGCACCGCGGCCGACCGCACTGTCCTTGAAGACCACAATGTAGCTGTCGGCTACAGCCGTAGCGCCCCCCGCACTACGGATCTCACCAACCGGTTCAGCGGCCATAGCGGGGGCTGCGGACGCCACCATGGCCATCATGGCTAATCCGGCGAACACGGACCTTCGGGATAGACCCATCTCCTCTGTCTCCCTCCGGATGGCATCAAAGTCCACCGGCTCCCGGCGAACCTGTCGTCAGCTGCCAATTCGGTGATGATGAGTAGTCAGCATGAGAGAGAAACCAACACGTCGAGTCACCGCGCCAGGGGTGGCGCGGGGCCCCTCCCGGAGTCTCCGGAAAGGGGCCCCGCCCGGTGAAATCAGATCAGACCGTCAGGGTCCAGGTGTTGATGTAGCCGGTGTCCCGGCGGTAGACGTCGCGGACCTGAAGCTTCCAGGTCCCCTCGGCCGCCTCGCTGGAGAGGTTCACCGTGTAGGTCTCGTTGACGTTGTCGGCGGAGTCGGACAGGTCGTTGGTCTTCAACCGGTAGGACGAGCCGTCCGGCGCGATCAGGTCGATGACGAGGTCACCCCGCCAGGTGTGGGGGATGTCCACCGCCACGGTCGAGGAGGCGGTGGCGTCCCGGTCGCAGCCGGCGATGGTGATCGAGCTGGTCACCGCGGAGCCCGCGTCCGGGATCGACACGTCGGTGTCGTTGGTGCCGGAGCAGCCCGGCGGCGGAGGCGGCGGAGGCGGCGTGGTACCACCGTCACCGACGTAGAGGAGCTTGTTCGGGGAACCGCTGCCCGGGGAGCCGATCGCACCGTCGGTGGCGTTGTCGACCAGCGCATCCCGAATCTGCTGCGGGGTGTACGACGGGTTGGCCGACAGGACCAGTGCCGCGGCACCCGCGACGTGCGGCGATGCCATCGACGTGCCGCTGATCGTGTTTGTGCTGGTGTCACTGGTGATCCACGGCGCGGTGATCGACGAGCCCGGCGCGAAGATGTCCAGACAGGTTCCGATGTTGGAGAACCAGGACAGTCCGTCACTGCTGGTGGTAGAGCCGACGGTGATCGCGTCGGGGGTACGCGCCGGCGAGTAGTTGCAGGCGTTGGCGCTGCTGTTACCCGCCGCCAGCGCGTAGGTGACACCGGAGTCGATCGAGTTGGTCACCGCGTCGTCCAACGCACTGTTCGCACCGCCACCGAGGCTCATGTTCGCCACCGCCGGCTGGACCGCGTTCGCGGTCACCCAGTCGACGCCGGCCACGACCCCGGCCCAGGTGCCGCTACCCGCGCAGTTCAGCACCTTCACCGCTACCAGGTTGGTCTCCTTGGCGACGCCGTGTGCCGTGCCACCGACGGTGCCGGCGACGTGCGTGCCGTGCCCGTTACAGTCGGTGTCGTTGTTGTCGGCGGTGTTGGTGCCCCAGGTGGCCCTACCACCGAAGTCCTGGTGGGTGGTGCGGATGCCGGTGTCGAGGATGTAGACGGTCACGTCACTGGCGGTGTTCGGGTAGGTGTAGGAGTTGTCCAGCGGCAGGTCGCGCTGGTCAACCCGGTCCAGGCCCCAGGACGGGGGGTTGTTCTGGGTGTCGGTGATCGACACCTGGTGGTTCTGCTCGACGTAGGCCACCGCTGGGTCGGCCGCGATCCGAGCGGCGGCACCAGCGTCCACCCGCAGTTCGGCTCCGCGGAGGGCTGCGGTGTACGTCCGGGCTACCTGGCCACCGTGCCGGTCCACCAGGCGATCGGCTGACCGCTCGACCGCACCGCGGCCTACCGCGCTGTCCTTGAAGACCACGATGTAGCTGTCGGCTACGGCCGTAGCACCCCCCGCACTACGGATCTCACCAACCGGTTCAGCGGCCATAGCGGGGGCTGCGGACGCCATCATGGCCATCGTGGCTAGTCCGACGAACATGGACCTTCGGGATAGACCCATCTCCTCTGTCTCCCTCCGGCTGGCATCGAGGTCCACCGACTCCCAACGAGTCGATCGATAGATGCCAATCCATCAATGAGAGTAATCGGCGGGGAGACGAGAAATCAACACATCGAGTCACCGCCCACGCGTGGAGTTACCTGGAAGATCACCGATACGGCCACGGTGATACCGGCTACCGGAGGACGGAGGCACCGGCGTTCACCGGCGTTCGCTGCCGCACGGGTGCACCCGCCCGGCACCGGCGATCAGCACCACCGACTGGCGGCCTGAGCGGCGCCCTAGCGCGAAACAACCGTCAGCGGGGCCGCCCCGGGCCCTGCACGTAGAGAAGTTCGAGAATGGCCCGGGTCGCCTCGAACCAGCGATCCAGCCAACCCGGCGGTGGAACACTGCCCTTCGGTGGTAGTTCCAGCAGGAGACCGCGCAGCAACGGGTGATCGACCAACGATTCCACCGAACCAGTCGGCCAGCGGTCGGCCGGAACGCCCGGCCCAGTCGACGGATCCGGGTCGAGCGAAGTCAGGGGCTGGGGTGGAGCGGGTCGCTGAGGTGGGGACCCGTCCTGCCGCTCGCCGGCTTCACCGTCCGGCGACACCACCTCAGTGAGCACCGTATCCCGGCGTGTCCCGCGGTACTTGCCACCGAACCGCTCCGGCTTGCCCGGACCGTTGGGGAGGTTCTCTGACCCGATCGTCGTCATCCGTCTCGCCTACTTCGTTCGGTTGCCGATCGGTGCGGCGGGCACTAGCCATATGGCGCACCGACGGGTTCAACGAGACGGAACCGATGTGGCGACGGGGAACGCCCACGGGCCCCTCCCGGTCACTCACCGAAAGGGGCCCGTGGACACCAGGCTGAAACCGTCAGGGCGTCGCCCTCACTCGATGTAGAGGAGCTTGTTCGGCGAGCCAGCACCCGGGGAGTCGATCACGCCGTTGGTGGCGTTGTCGACCAGTGCGTCCCGAACTTCCTGCGTGGTGGCAAACGGATCATCCCAGAGCACCATCACTACGGCACCCGCGACGTGCGGCGCGGCCATCGACGTACCGCTGATCGTATTCGTGCTGGTGTCACTGTCGATCCAGGGCGCGGTGATCGACGAACCCGGCGCGAAGATGTCCAGGCAGCTACCGTAGTTGGAGAACCAGGACAGCTCATCACTACTGGTCGTCGACCCGACAGTGATCGCCTCCGGGACCCGCGCCGGCGAGTAGTTACAGGCATCATCACTACTGTTTCCCGCCGCCACCACATAGGTGACGCCGGAGTCGATCGAGTTACTCACCGCGTCGTCCACCGCGCTACTGGCAACACTGCCCAGGCTCATGTTCGCCACGGCTCTGGGGCCTTCCTGCGCGTCCACGGTGACCCAGTCAACGCCTTCGATCACCCCCGCCAGAGTGCCGATGCCCGTGCAGTCCAGCACCTTCACCGCCACCAGCCTGGTCAACTTGGCGATGCCGTGCTCCGCACCGCCGACGGTGCCGGCGACGTGCGTGCCGTGCCCGTGGCAGTCGGTGTCAATACTGTCGACCGTGTTGGTGCCCCAGTTGACCCGGGAGGTGAAGTCCTGGTGGGTGGCGCGGATGCCGGTGTCGATGATGTAGCTGCGCGTGTAGAGCGCGTCGTTCCGGTAGGTGTACGAGTTGTCCAGCGGCAGGTCACGCTGATCCACCCGGTCCAAACCCCAAGACGGAGGGTTGAGCTGGGTATTCGCCACAGACACCGTGTGGTTTTGCTCGACGTAGGCCACGGTCGGGTCGGCCGCCATCCGGGCCGCCGTAGCGGCATCCATCCGCACCTCTGCTCCGCGGAGTGCCGCGGCAAACGTCCGTGCCACCTGACCACCATGCCGATCCAGCAGATGGTCTACCGACGTCTCCACCGCGGCACGACTCACCGCACTGTCCTTGAAGACCACGATGTAGCTGTCAGCGACCGCGGTAGCACCCCCGGCGCTACGGATCACACCGACCGACTCAGCCGCCATAGCCGGAAGCGCTGGCCCCACCATGGCTATCGCGGTCAACCCGACAAGCACCGACCTACTAGATAAACCCATCTCCTCTGCCTCCTTCCGAAGGCGTCGAACGCCTTCGAAAGCGAAACTTTAATCGAAAGATGCAGACCTGACAATAAGGACAGGTTGCCCGAGCAGAGAGTTATACATAGCAATTAGTGCATACCATGACGGGATGTCCCGAAGGGCAAGCCGCACCGGCCCACACGGAGGGTGACGGCCCCAGGAAAGCCGACGCCCCCGCCCGGACAAGCCGGGCGGGGGCGTCGCTCCTCGTCAGCGCGGGTCGAAGGCACCGCCTCGCGCGTTGCTGACGAAGGAACGCCAGTCACCCTGACTGAAGACCAGGGCCGGACCGGACCTGTCCTTCGAGTCCCGCACGCCGACCGCCCCCGGTACGTACGCCACCTCAACGCAGTTGTCGCAGTTTGGCCCGCTCTTCGAGCTCTTGAACCAGGTGCCCTGCGTCAGGTCCACAGGGAACTCCTTGGTCGCCATTTCCACAACGGCTCCTCTGCCAGTTTCGCGATGTGTGCCATGGACTCCTCAGGACTGATGGCAGCCGCGCGGATGTGATCAAAGATGAAGCTGTACTTCTGCAGTTCGTCGCTCTTCTCCAGGAAGAGCCCACCCGTAGCGTTCTCCGCGTACACAACATCCGGATCACTGGGTTCGGGGAAGCTCAGGATGCTGAAGGTCCCGTCCATGCCCGCATGCGCACCCACCTCGAACGGCAGGATCTGCAACGTCACGTTCGGTAGTTCGGTTACTTCCAACAGCCGCCTGAGCTGACCACGCATCACCGTGTCCCCACCCACCGGCCGGCTCACCACTGCCTCATCGAGCACCACCCACACATCGACTGAATCATCCTGAGTCAGCAACGACTGACGACCCAATCGGACACGGACACGTTGTGCGACCTGCTCTGCGGTGAAGTCCGGTCGCGCAGCACGGATCATGGCGCTCGCATACTCTTCGGTCTCCAGTAGACCCGGCACGACCTGCTGCTCGTAGGCACGGATGGAGCTGGCCGCCGCCTCCAGGCCGACGTACGCCCCAACCAGAACCGTGCTGTACGGATGCCACCAGCCCTTCTGCCGGGCCTCGCGAGCGATCTGCACCAACTCGTCGCTCTCCGCGCCCACCACGCCGTAGATCCGGAGCATGTCGCGGACGTCGCGGGGCGTCGCTGTGGTGTGGCCGGTCTCGATCCGGGAGACCTTCGAGGCCGAGCACTCGAGCTGCTCGGCGACCGACTCGATGGTGATTCCCGCACCCTCACGCTGCCGACGGAGTTCCGCGCCCAGCCGCCGGCGGCGGATCGTCGGGCTTCGCCGCTCAGCCACGGTGCCACCCCGGACTCAATCTCGCGGTCATTGCCACCCGTCCCCCTCCACCTTGACAACTTCCCGGCTCGGCCGTCGCGCCGGGGAGGGCACGACGGTGGACGGGCTCGCGGCGGCGGATGGCGGCGGGGCGAACCCGGCCCTCAGTGTGCCGCCCGAATACGAACAGCTCAAGCATTGCATCGCTCTGGACCGACAACCCATCGGCAACAACCGACATGCAACTTGCATGTCGCACGTCACTGATGCACTCTATTCCCTATGGCGGATCACGTAGAGTCCTACTCCGCTCTCACACCGTGGTGATCCTGCGGTCAGGCACCAACAAACGCCAGCCGGCGGGGCACCACCCCGAGGCCGACAACACATGTCCCCCGACAACTCCCGCCGGCGCCTCCGCCGGCCCTCTTTCCCAGGAGCCCATGTGCTTCCCCGCACCGGTGACGTACTGCACGTGACTCGCGCGGCGAGTGTCCAATTCCTCCGACCCATCGCCTTCCGGGTGATCCGGGTCCTTGACTGGCCGACCTACGACGGTTGGCTCTGGCTCGACGGCTACGAGTTGAACGCATCGGGGGACGCGGTCAGCCGACGGTCGATCTTCGTACAGCAGGGAGGACTGGACCAGATCCAGCCCGCGCCGCAACGCCACCCACAGACCGTAGGGACACCGCGCCGACCGCTGGCGCGGACCCCAGCCCGCGTGGGCTGACCTGCCAGAATCCTGAACCTGGGAGCCGCCCGGTCAGCCGGTGGGGTGGCCGTGAACGTCCGGTCAGCCGGTGGGGGTGGGAGCGGGCGTCGGCTGCCCTGACGACGGTCCGGGCATCGACACCACCAGGACGACCGCTGTCCCCTCCGGCACCAGCACACCCGCTCGCGGTTCCGTCCCGATCACGATGCCGGGCGGCTGATCCGCAGTCCGATACTGGACCCGGTACGCCAGTCCGATCTGGTCCAGGAGCGCCTGGGCCGTCGCCAGTGGCAGGTCGACCACCGGGGGCATCGGGACCTCACCCGGCTCCACTGTCGGCGACGGAGTGGTCGGCGCGACCGAGGTCGGCGTGGTCGTGGTCGGCGTGGTCGTGGTCGGCGCGGCGGACGTTGGCATGGGGGACGTTGGCGTCGGCGATGCCGGTGGCGTGGTAGCCGACGGCGAGGAGCCGGGGTTGACCTGCTCGTCGTCGCCGGCACCAAGGGTGAGCCACAGACCGACGCCGAAGCCGGCGAGCAGCAGGAGAATCACTCCCCAGAGGAGCGGTGACCACCACGGTCGCCCGTTCGGCTCCGCGTACCACCCGGCCTCCTCCTGGTACTCCGGCGGGCGCGGCGGCGGCACGCCCGCACGCCCGGACCATGCCGCCGGCCCTCCGGTGGGGGGCAGGGGCGCGGTCTGGTCAGCAGGCGGCAGCGGCCCGGTCTGATCCGCCGGCAGCGGGCGGGTTTCGTCGTCCGGCCCGTCAGCGGCGGGCTTTCGGTCGTCGCTCATCCCACGTCCCCCCTCGCTGCCTGACGACAACCTAGCTGGCGAGCAGGGGGGACGGCGGGAATCGGCTCACCACGGCCCGGTCGGTGTCAACCCCCACAACCAAACCATCCCGCTGTAATTACTCTACGTAAGAATTTGGGCTCGGTACTCCCCGCCCCGACCACAGGACGTTACGCTCGCCGGCATGGCGAGACGCGGCTGGGCAATATCGATCATGACCGCGCTTGGTACCGCCGCCGGGGCCGGCGCCGCCGCGCTGGGCTTCGGGTACGGCCTGGGCATCATCAACTGGGCCCCACCGCCCGATCAGAGTGCCGCTGTCACCGCCTGGACCGCCAGCCTGATCTGGGCCACCTGGATCGCCGCTACCTCTACTGTGGCCGGTGCGGTCTGCGCACAACACCTCCGCCGTCGTGGCCCGGTGGACCACCCGCCGACCAGCAGCCACAGCGAACACTCGGGAGCGGACTCGACAGCCGACAACCCGAGCGGCCCCGAGACCGCCGCACCGACCACCCGGGAGACGGCGAAGTGGAGCCAGGACAACCCGGGTGAATCCGACGGGGCGCTCGGCAAACTGGCGCTCGCCGGAGCCGCCGGGATCGGCGCCCTGATCACGGTCCTGTTGACCGCCGTACCGGCCCGGGTGGCCGTGGTACCCGGCGTCGCCGCACCCCGGGATGTCGCCGCTGGATACGCCGCCCTGGGCATCGTGGTCGGCGTGGCCATCGCCGGATGGGCGTTGCACTCCCGGGCCGCCGCCACCAACGTGATCGTGACCGTCGGCTGGCTGTGGCTGCTCGCAGTGGTGGCCGTTGTGGACGGCGTCATCGCGGGGCAGGGGCTGAATACCGCCCAGCTCGGCATCTGGCAACTCAGCGTCGGCGGAAGCGAGCTGTGGCTCCGCGACTGGTTCTACTGGCCGGGTGCGCTGCTGTCCCTCGGCTCTGCCCTCCTCATCGGCATACTGGTCGCCCGCGGCACGGCCCGGAACCCCGACCAGCGGGTTGGCACCACCGCCTCCGGCGCAGCCGGCCCGCTCCTCGTCGCAGTCGTCTACCTGCTCGCCGTACCGGGGCTGGCGGACCTCGCTCCCGGCCAGGCGTCGGCGCACCTCATCGCCCCGTACGCGGTCATCATCGGTCTTGGGGGCTCAGCGCTGGTCGCCACGCTCGGCCAACGGGCCGACCGCCGACGGCGGGGAGTTTCGCCCCAGCCGGCGGAGGCTCCAGCCGATTCCCCCCAGCCGGCGGAGGCTCCAGCCGATTCCCCCCAGCCGACCGAGCCACCGACCGCCCCACAGTCGGACGGATCGACCGGCGCGACGGCTACCCCTCGCCGCCGGGCACGCGGATCAAGCAGCCGACGTCCCCGCACTACGCAGGCGGACACCACGGCCGGAGTGCCGGTTCAGCGCAGCGTGGACGCGGCACCGGCACCGGCACCGGCACCGAACACGGCACCCGCCGTGCAGGAGCCGACGGAGACGGGCTCGCCCCGGCCTCGGTCCCCCCGCCGCACCAGCTGACCGTGGCGCCGAGCACCGCGCCGGATCGGGGTCTGCCCCCAAGCCTTCGGTCACCATCGTCCCCGACACTCCGACCGGAAGGCCGTACGATCGCCCGCCGGCCAACTAATCGACCGGCCAGGTGTGCACCGGCTCGTTGCTGCGCTGAAGTTCGGCATACCGCTGGACCATGTGGTGCAGGGCGGCCGGGCGGTCGAGTTTCCGGTGCCGCTCGGCCGCCCACACCGTTTCCGCCTGCCACACCGCGCCGTTACGCCCGGTCCGACAACGCTGCTCGATGACGCCGAGCAGCCGGTCCCGCTCACCGGGAGCCACGCCGAACCGGTCGAGACCGACCGCCGCCTGCGGCAGCAGCACGTCGAGGACCAGCTCGGCGACCGGCACCTCACCGAGCTGCGGCCAGTGCACCACGGCGTCCATGCCGCGTCGGGCGGCGGAGTGGAAGTTCTCCTCCGCCGAGCTGAACGGCAGCTCGCTCCACGCCGGACGGTCCGCCTCCGCCAGCCCTCGTGCCGATCCGAAGTAGAAGGCGGCGTTGGCCAGCATGTCGATCACGGTCGGACCGGCGGGCAGGACCCGATTCTCCACCCGTAGGTGCGGACGCCCCTCGGTGATGTCGTAGACCGGCCGGTTCCAGCGGTAGACCGTCCCGTTGTGCAGGCGGAGTTCGCCGAGTTGCGGCACACCCCCGCCGTGCAGCACCTCCACCGGGTCCTCTTCCTCGCAGATCGGCAACAGCGCCGGGAAGTAACGGACATTCTCCTCGAAGAGGTCGAAAATCGAGGTGATCCACCGCTCGCCGAACCAGACCCGAGGACGGACACCCTGCGCCTTCAACTCATCTGGCCGGGTGTCGGTCGCTTGTTGGAACAGCGCGATCCGGGTCTCCGCCCAGAGTTGTCGGCCATACAGATAGGGAGAGTTGGCGCCGGTCGCCACCTGGGCGGCGGCGATCGCCTGTGAGGCGTTCCAGTAGTCAGCGAAGCTGTCCGGCGCGACCTGGAGGTGAAACTGCAGACTGGTGCAGGCCGACTCGGGCGCGATCGAGTCGGTGTGGGTCTGTAGCCGCTCGACCCCCTGGATGTCGAGCTCGATGTCTTCGCCACGCGCTCCAACGATCTGGTCGTTGAGCACCCGGTAGCGCTCGTTGGTGGAGAGGTTGTCAACGACCAGGTGCCCCTCGGTCAGGGTGGGCAGGATTCCCACCAGGAGGATCTTTGCGTCAGACTTGGCCGCCCACGCGTCGGCACGGGCAAGACTGCCACGAAGATCCTGTTCGTAGCCGGTGAAGCCGGCGCCCTCAATCAGCCGGGGGACGGCGTTCAACTCGAGATTGAACTGCCCCAGCTCCGTCTGGAAGAGCGGGTCGGCGATGTCGGCGAGAATCTCCTCGTTCCGCATCGCTGGTTCGGCGGCGGAGTCGACCAGGTTCAGCTCGATTTCCAAGCCGGTCATTGGCCGGTCGGCAGCGAACCCGAAGTCGTCCAACATCAAGGCGAAGACGTCCAGGCAGCGGCGCACCTTGCGCCGATAGCGGATCCGATCCTCCCGGGAGAAGGCGCCCCGCGTGACATCCGTGCCCATGTATCCTCCCGGCGCCCGAGGTGACGGAGCGATGCCGCTCCGCAGCGCATTGTGAACCCTCCACGGTAAGAGTGGCCGAGGCAGCGGGCCAGAGCCCGGCACACACGAGCCCACCGAGCCTGGTCACGTGCACCATCCACAAAGATGCTTGTTTTGTAGATACGCGCTCAGCAGATATTGCTCGCAGCAATATTTCACTGATCAACTACTGGTAGTATCAGCCGGTGGACCAGAATGCGTTCGACGACCCCCGGATCACCGCTGTTGGTCTACTTGTCGAGGCGCACGCGGGGCTGTTGGCCCGGTTCGCCGCCCAATTCGAGGAGCACGGCCTCTCCCCGGTGGAATTCGAGGTGCTCACCCGGCTCGCCCGCTCACCTGAAAATCAGCTTCGAATGACCGATCTCGCCGCACAGACCTCCCTCTCCACCAGCGGGACGACCCGCGTGGTGGACCGGATGGAACGCGATGGGCTCCTCGCCCGGCGTGCCTGCCCCGCCGACCGACGTAGCTCCTTCGCCGTGGCCACGAAATCGGGCCGGGAGCGGCCGAGGCCGTACTCCCGGATCACCTACGAAACATCGAGGAGTGGTTCACGGGGCAGCTCGACCCGGAGTCACTGACCCGGCTCCTCGATGGGCTACGTCGAGTGCGAGATGCGGTCCACCCTGGCGCCACCGCCGGCGCCATAGACCCGGAGCCGGACCGGAACAGCCACTGACGCCACCGGTGGAAAGCGCCGGCGTGGCCAGGGCACCACCGGCAGCGAACACCACCGGCAGAAAGAGCGGCAGAACTGCTCGAGAACATGCTTATTGTTGGGCAAGTTGGTCAGCTGACGTTTCCCCGCCAACTAAGCTCCAATCAACGGGGGATGCACCCGGGGGAGGCGCGGGCGACGAGCGAGGGGTAACAGAGGGGGCTCTCGCTCGCGCCGCTCCCGGGACCTGTTCACCCGGCAACCCCGACAACGGCTCACGGCCGACGGGTAGCCGCAGCCAAAGCCTCCACCTCCGGCGGCAGCAGGCAGATCCCACTGACCCGACAGACCGCATCCAGCCGATCCAGCACGGCCGGTTCCGCCGTGCTGGCGGCCAGCCCCACCAGCGCCTCCACCAGGTCGCGGCGGTCCTGACTGTTGGCTCCCGCCTCGGCAGCGACGGCGAACCACTCGGCCGCCACCTCACGATCGCCCCGGCGCAACGCCAGCGTTCCCTCGATCAACCCGCAGATCCCGTCCGCTGGAATCCAGCTCAGACCCGCCGCCGGTCCCCCGAGCCGCAGCTCGGCCAGCACCTCGGTCGCCTCCGCCACGCGATCGTCCTGTGCCAACGCCAGCCCGACCGTGCCCAGCACCCGCCGGTGGTGCCCCGGGTCACCCAGCGCCGTCAACGCCGCCAGCGTCCTCCGCCCCTGATCGACGGCCATGTCGTACCGACCCTCAAGGCGCGTGACCTCCGCCAGATTGGCCATCGCGAGTACTCGTAGCCGCCGCTCCCCGCACTGGGCCGCGAGGCGATCGGCCGCAGCCAACCGGCGCCGAGCAGTGGCAAGGTCACCGACCCGGATCCCGTGCCAGGCCAGGTTGTTCTGCGCCACCGTCATATCCCGGATCCGCCCGTTCCGGGTGGCCAGCGCCAGTACCGCCTCGGCCTGCCCCCGCGCCTCATCGTGGTCGCCGGTGCCGGTGAACAACCTGCCCAGAACGGTACGGGCCTCCAGCTCACCAGCGACCTCGCCGGCCGACTGGAAGGCGGCGAGTGCCGCGCGGGCAGCCGGCAGTTCCTCCGCCCCAGCGCCGTGCTCCGCGGCCAACCGGGCCACGCCCAGCAACGCCCACGCCCGCAGGACGGGGGAAGCGTCAGCGGTACGCGGATCCGCCAGCAACCGGCGCAGCCACTGCCGGCCGGCCACGTCGCGCCCGCGAAAGCGCCACCACCGAACGAGTCCGGCCGCCAGGCCCAGCGCGGTCACCGGTTCGTCGACAGCGGCATGCCCGAGTGCGGAGCTGATGTCCCCGCCCACATCATCCAGTCGGTGCACCGCCGCCGTCAGGTCCGCGCCAACCAGGTACGGAGCCGTCTCGGCGACCAGCCGGGCCATGACCCGCGCATGTTGACGCCGGGCCAGGGTGAGTTCACCCGCGCCGGCAGCCTGCTCGACGGCGAACTCCCGAACCGCGTCGAGCAGCCGGAATCGGAACGGCCTCACCCCCAGGATGCTGAGTAGACCCAGCTCCCGGAGTCGATCCAGCAGCCCAACCGGGTCAACGACCAGCGCCCTGCCCCCCGGTTCGGCGCCGATTCCGAGCATCTCCTCGGCCAACGTGATCGACCAGCGGTTACCGAAGATGGCGAGCCGCCGCAGGGCAGCCCGCTCCGCGGGGGTGAGCAGGAGATAGCTGGTGGCAACGGCGTCCCGCAGCGTCTCGACGACCGCTGCGGGCGTCCGCTGCGCCGGGCCCGGATCAGCAGCGTTCCAGCCCGGCCGCTCGGCTGCACCGGAAACCGTCGCCAGATCGAGAACCCGATCGCCATACCGGTCGAGCAACTCGTTGAGGTCGAGGAGGTGCCCGCGCGCCGCCATCAGCTCGATCGCCAACGGAAGGCCACCGAGGCGGCGGACCAGCCGGGCCAGCGCCGGCAGCTCCGCCGCCGCCGGCGGGTTCGGTCGGACCAGCTCGAGTCGGGCGGTAAACAGCGCCACCGCCGGATACTGGGCGAGGGCCGCCAGGCCAGCCTCGTCGCGGTCCGGTGGTGGCGTATCGAGCGGGGCCACCGGCCGGACCCGCTCACCGCGGAGCCCGACCGGGTGTCTACCGGTGACCAGCACCCACAGGGACGGCACCGCGGTCGCCAGCTGGTGCACGGCTTCGGCGACCGGGCCAGGAGCCCGCTCCACGGCGTCCACAAGCAGCAGTGCCGGCTGGCCGGCGAGGCGGGTGGCCAACTCGGGGAGGCGAGCTACTCCGAAGGCCGCCGCCGAGGCGGCAAGCAACTCCGCGACATCCGTTCCCTCCCCGGTTAGGACCCCGGTTACCCCACCCGGGAGCTGCCCGGTAGCCGCGTGGGCCACTGACAGCGCCAGCGCCGTCTTGCCGACTCCCGCCAATCCGACCAGGCTGACCAGCCGGGCTGCCGGCTCCCCACTGAGCATCCCGACCAGCTCGGCCACGTCACGCTCCCGACCGATCAGCTCGGGGGCCGGGGGCAGCGCGGTCGGCCGTACCATGCCGTCCGGGCCGACGTAGAACCCTGACTCGGACTCCGGATACCGGGGCGTCGGCAGCTGTCGGGCGGCGACGAAGGTGGACCGCGCTGCCCCGGCCAGCCCAAGGGCGGTCGCTAGCAGTTCGACGGTGGTCCGCTGGGGTCGCGACGAACGGCCCCGCTCCACGTCCCGAACGGTTCGGACCCCGATACCGGCCCGACCCGCCAGTTCGACCTGGGTCAGGCCGGCGGCAAGCCGATGTCCGCGGAGTAGGTCGGGCAGCCCCATCGGGCCGCCGGACCACCGCGAATAGTCGTCCTCCGGACTCATGGCCAGGAAGGGTACGGATCAACGACGATTGCCGACAGGCCCTCGTCGTCCTATTGACGCACCCTACGGATACCCGACAGCGATGCCATGCGTGGTTCCGGCGACAAGACACGCGCTGCCGGCCACAGCCCAGTTCCCGGCTACAGCCCCAGTTCCCGGGCAATGATCATACGCTGCACCTCGGAGGTACCCTCACCGATCTCCAGAATCTTGGCGTCCCGCCAGAATCGGGCCACCGGAAACTCGTTCATGAAGCCGTATCCGCCGTGGATCTGGGTGGCGTCCCGAGCGTTGTCCACCGCGATGGTGCTGGCGTACAGCTTGGCGATGGCCGCCTGGCGCTTGAACGGTTCTCCGGCGAGCATCCGCGCCGCGGCGTCATAATAGGCCAGCCGGGCGGTGTGCACCCGCAGCTCCATGTCCGCAATCTTGAATTGAATCGCCTGGTTGGCCCCGATCGGACGGCCGAAGGCGTGCCGTTCCTTCGCATACCGGACCGACTCGTCCACACAGCCCTGGGCCAAGCCGACGGCGAGGGCGGCGATCGCGATCCGTCCCTCGTCGAGAATCCGCAGGAACTGCGCGAAGCCTCGGCCCCGCTCGCCGAGCAGGTTTCCCGCCGGCACCCGGCAGTCATCGAAGGTCAGCTCGTGCGTGTCGGAGGCCGTCCAGCCCACCTTGGAGTATCCCGGGGCCACGGTGAAGCCGGGGGTTCCGGTCGGCACCATGATTGTGGACAGCTCCTTCGAGCCGTCCGGCCTGGTACCGGTGACCGCCGCGACGGTGACCAGCTCGGTGATGTCGGTCCCGGAGTTGGTGATGAACGCCTTCGACCCGTTGATCACCCACTCGTCCGTCGACTCATCGAGTACCGCCCGGGTCTGGGTTCCCCCGGCGTCCGAGCCGAAGCCCGGCTCAGTCAGCCCGAACGCGGCCAGTGCCGTGCCGTTGAGTAGCCGCGGCAGCCACTGCGCCCGCTGCTCATCCGTGCCGAACCGGTAGATGGGCATCGCACCGAGCGAGACCGCCGCCTCGAGCGTGATCGCCACGCTGGAGTCGATCCGGGCAAGTTCCTCCAGCACCAGGCAGAGCGCGAAGTAGTCGCCCCCCATGCCGCCGTGCTCCTCCGGAAAGGGGAGGCCGAACAGGCCCATCTTTCCCATCTGGCGAATGACGTCGTACGGGAAGGTGTGCTGCTCGTAGTGGTCGGCGATGACCGGAGCAACCACCGCACGGGCGAAGTCGCGGACGCTCGTCCGCAGCGCCTCATGCTCCTCGGTGAGCCGAAAGTCCATGGATTCCTCCTGTTGGGGGATGGGCCACCCGACGCTCGTGACGCCGGGGCGGCCGGGTCAGACGGGGGTGACGCCGGGGCGGCCGGGTCAGACGGGGGTGACGCCGTGCCGGCGGGTGGCGAAGTGGCGATCCTTGCTGCGGGCGGCGGCGAACCGGCGAATCAGCTCGCCTCGCAGCTCGGGTGGTTCCACGATCGCGTCAACCACCAGTTCGCTGGCGAGCCGGACGATGTCGATGTCCTGCTCGTACTCCTCGCGCCGGGCGGCGACGAAGGCCGCCCGTTCGCCCTCGTCCCCGATGGCCCCGATCTTGTTGGCGTAGACCGCGTTCACCGCCGCCTCCGCACCCATCACGGCGATCTTCGCGGTCGGCAGGGCGATCGTGGCGTCCGGCTCGAACCCGGGGCCGGCCATCGCGTACAGGCCAGCGCCGTATGCCTTGCGCACCACCACGCAGATCTTCGGTACGGTCGCCTCGGAGATCGCAGTGATCATTTTTGCGCCGTGCCGAATGATGCCCTGCTTCTCCACCGCGCTGCCGACCATGAACCCGGGTACGTCGGAGAGGAACAGCAGCGGCACGTTGAACGCGTCACAGAGCTGCACGAACCGCGTCGCCTTGTCGGCCGAGTCCACGAAGAGCACGCCCCCCTTGAACATCGAGTTGTTGCCGACCACGCCAACGACCTCGCCGTTGAGCCGACCAAAGCCGATGGTCAACTCCTTGGCCCACAGCGCCTGGATCTCGAAGAAACTCCCCTGGTCGAGCAGCCCCTTCGCGTACCGACGCAGATCGAACGCCTGCCGCTCGCTGGCCGGCACCAGCGCCGCCAGATCGGCCTTCGCCGGCGCATCGACGGCGGGTGCCGACGGCGGCTCCTGCGTCCAGTTTGTCGGCAGGTATGACAGGTAGCGCCGCACAACGTCAAGCGCGTCGGCCTCACTCCGGCAGAGGAAGTGCCCGACGCCGGACTCGGCGCAGTGCACCCGGGCCCCGCCCATCGCCTCCAGCGTGGTCTGCTCTCCGGTGACCATTTCGACCATCCGGTCCGAGCCCAGGTACATGCTGGCGTTTCCCTCGACCATCGCGACCACGTCGCAGAAGGCCGGGATGTACGCCCCACCGGCCGCGCTCGGTCCGAAGAGCGCGCAGACCTGGGGGATCGAGCCAGACGCGCGGACCTGGTTCCAAAAGATCTTTCCGGCGCCACGCCGGCCGGGGAACAGATCCACCTGATCGGTGATCCGGGCACCGGCCGAATCGACCAGGTAGACCATCGGAACCTTGGTCGCGTAGGCCCGCTCGATGATCCGGATGATCTTTTCGACCGTCCTTGCTCCCCAGCTGCCCGCCTTGACCGTGGAGTCGTTGGCCAGCACACAGACCGGGCGGCCGTCGATGGTGGCGGTTCCGGTGATCACGCCGTCGGCGGGCAGCCCTTCGGCCAGCGCGTTGGCATAGAGCCCGTCCTCGACCAACGACCCCTCGTCAACCAGGAGCGCGACCCGTTCCCGGGCGAAGAGCTTGCCCTTCGCCGCATTCGCCGCATGGTATTTGTCCGCGCCACCGGCCCGGGCCCGCTTCCGTAGCTGTTCCAGCGCCTCACCATCGAGCATCACGCCGACTCCTCCTGTGCCGCCGCTCCCGGTCCGGCGCGCACTCGCGCGCACCGCCGAACCTACCTGAACGATCGTTAGGGTAGCGTACCGCGCCCACCATTTGCCTGCCCGCTCCAGGCGGATTCGGGACACCGACGCCTGACCCCACGGCAACACCCGGCCCACGGCGGGCGGTGCGAGCCAGCCCGGCGCGGAAGCCAGCCAGGCCAGGGGCTTATTCAGGCGGGGGCATCAGGCAGGCGAGGGAGTCAGGCAGGCGAGGGAGTCAGCCGGGTCCGCGGGCCAGCCCGGAGCACGCCGCTGGGCAGGCTTCGGCCGACCAACTCCTCGGCCAGTTCGGCGACCTCGACCAAGGCGGCCAAGTCGATGCCGGTGTCGATACCCATGTCATGCAGCAGGTGCACGGCCTCCTCGGTAGCCAGGTTGCCGCTGGCCCCGGGCGCGTACGGGCAGCCACCCAGCCCCCCGACGCTCGCATCGAACTCGGTAACCCCCAGCTCGACGGCGGTCAACAGGTTCGCCAGGGCGGTGCCGCGGGTGTTGTGGAAGTGCAGCAGCACCGGTACGTGTGCGTCACGATCACGTACGGCCGTCACCAACTCACGGACCCGGCGGGGCGTCGCCATGCCGGTGGTATCGCCGAACGCCACCCGGTCGGCGCCGTCGCGCACCACCCGCTCCACGATCCCGGCCACTCGAACGGGGTCAATGTCCCCCTCGTACGGGCAGCCGAAGCTGGTCGCGACGATGACCTCCGCCCGAGCACCGGCGTTGTGAAGCAACTCGACCAACTCGGCGATGTCGTCCAGCGACTCATCGGTGGAGCGGTTGACGTTGCCCCGGTTGTGGGTGTCGCTGGCGGAGACCACCACCTCGATCTCGGTGAACCCGGCAGCCAACGCGCGCTGGGCACCGCGGGTGTTCGGCACCAGCGCCGAGTAGCGCACCCCTTCGGTCCGCTCCGCCCGCCGCCACACCTCGTCGGCGTCGGCCATCTGTGGAATCGCCTTTGGGTGCACAAAGGACACCGCTTCGATCCGCCCAACCCCGGTCCGGGAGAGCGCATCGAGCAGTCGCACCTTCGCCTCGGTCGGAATCGGCTCCTCGTTCTGGAGACCGTCGCGCGGCCCAACCTCCCGAATAGCCACGAATCCCGGCATGTTACCCATGGGCCACCTCACTGTGACGCGCTCTGGTCCGACTCCCCCAGCATGTCACCCACGCCGCCGGACCGAACCCGACGCCACATCAACGCTTGACCCCGGGATCAGTACCTCGACCCCGGGGTCACACATCAAAGCGAATACCCTCCGCGCGTCCGAGCAGCCACGGTCAGCGCATGCGGGAGACGATGCCGGTGTCGTAGTCGCCGGAGAGGAACTCCGGGTTGTCCAACAGCTCGGCGAAGAAGGGCAGGTTGTTCTTCGGCCCTGCCAGCTGGAACTGCGCCACCGCGGCCCGCGCCCGACTGATCGCTTCGGCGCGGTCCGCACCACTGACGACCAGCTTGGCCATCAGGCTGTCGTAGAACGGGGTCACCGTGTTGCCGGCGACATACCCCGAATCGACGCGGATGCCCTCGCCGGTCGGTTCGGTCCAGGTGGTGATCGCCCCCGGCCCAGGCAGGAAACGCTTCGGGTCCTCGGCGTTGACCCGCAGCTCAATCGCGTGCCCGCGCGGGGTCAACGTATCCGGGTCGAACGTCGGCGGCAGCCCGGCGGCCACCCGCAGCTGCTCCTCGACCAGGTCAACCCCGTAGACCAGCTCGGTGACCGGGTGCTCGACCTGCAGTCGCGTGTTCATCTCCAGGAAGAAGAACTCGCCGGTGCCGGGGGCGAGCAGGCATTCGACCGTGCCGGCGTTGCGGTAGCCGACCGCCTCGCCCGCCCGCACCGCCGCGGCCAGAAGACGCGACCGAAGCTCCGGGGTGACCGCCGGGGAGGGGGACTCCTCGACCAACTTCTGGTTCCGTCGCTGCACCGAGCACTCGCGCTCGCCGAGCGCCACCACCCGGCCGTCCGCCAAGCCGAGAATCTGCACCTCGACGTGGCGCACCCGGGGGAAATACCGTTCGATCAGGACGGACCCGTCCCCGAACATCCGCTCGGCGAACGCGCGCACCTTGTCGTACTCGGTACGGAGCGCGGTCTCGTCGTTCGCGACTCCCATGCCCATGCCGCCACCGCCAGCGGCGGCCTTGACCATCACCGGGTAGCCGATCTCTGCCGCCGCGTTGACCGCCGCGGCAAGGTCCGCCGCCGGTTCCGTGGTGCCCGGCGCGACCGGCACCCCGGCCGCCACCATCAGATTTCGGGCGTTGATTTTGTCACCCATCGCGGTGATCGCGTCCGGACCGGGCCCGACCCAGAGCAGACCACTCGCCGCGACGGCCTGGGCGAAGTCGGCGTTCTCCGACAGGAAGCCGTAGCCGGGGTGAATCGCCTGCACGCCGGTCGACTTGGCGGCGGCGAGGACAGCCTCGACGTTCCGGTAACTCTGCGCCGGATTCGCCGGACCGACACAGACCGCCTGGTCGGCCTCGGTCACAAACGGCAGGCCGGCGTCCGCCTCCGAGTGCACCGCCACCGCCCGGACACCGAGCCGCTTCGCGGTCCGGATGATCCGGCGGGCGATCTCGCCCCTATTGACGACCAGCAGTGACTCGATCATGTTTCCTCCAGCGTCCCGGGGGTTGAACGGAAGCTAGGGAACCATGCCGCCCCGGTTACTGACGAGTCAGTGTGCGGCACAGCCCCTCGATCCGGCCTGGGGCAGGCTCGGGCTTGGGGCCAGTGCTCAACGCGCTGTCGGTGCCAACAGCGCGGCCAGTGTCGCGGCTCGGAGCAGCTCGGCTCGGCGCTGCCGGTCCACCACGCCACCGAGGAACGGGGTCGAATTCATCAGGCCAAAGGCGGCGTGGGCCAGCACCCGCGCCTCATTGTCGGGCAGGCCCGGGTGCGACGCGGTCAGCACGCTGACCCACTCCTCGACGTACAGCCGCTGGAGCCGACGGATCCGGCGACGCGGTTGGTCAGGTAGTCGGTCCAGCTCGTGCAGGTGCAGGGCGATCACCGCCGGTTGGGCCAGCGCGAAGTCGACATGGAAGTCGATCAGCGACTCTAACGCGGCGCGAGGGTCGTCCGGATGGGTCGCCGCCCGCTCCCGGCCGCCGGTGAGCAGCCCTTCGCTGACCGGGGTCAACGCGGCGACCAGCATCGCCTCCTTGCCAGCGAAGTGGTGGTAGAGCGCCGGACCGGTCACCCCGGCGGCAGCGCCGATGTCATCCATCGACACACCGTGGTAGCCCCGGGCGGCAAACAGCCCGACCGCGATCTCGAGGATCTCGTTCTTACGGGACCGACGCCGGCCACTGCCCGTATCGCCGTTCGCCGCTCTGGGCGACTGCTGCACCGTCACGGGGAAAGCGTAGTCCGCAGACTCCACCGCCCGCAGCGGTCGGGGCCGTGCCCCGGATTCCCGAAACACGGCCGGGACAGAACCAGGCGCGGTGGGCCCTGGGCGGAGCGAAGCCGGTCAGCCCTTCAACGGGGTCAGATCGGGGCGTTTGGCGGTGACCGTGTCGCCAGAGCTGCGACCGGTGAGGCGACGCGTCAGCCAGGGTGCCAGGTGCTGGGTGGCCCAACGGAGGTCGTCGGTGCGGGCCGTCAGCCACGGCCGGGGCAGCGGACGTTCGGGGACCAGCAACCATTCCTCGGCACAGCTGACCCCCAGCGCGGTCAGCACCTGGGCAGCCACCCGCCGGTGCCCGGCCGAGGAGAGGTGCAACCGATCGGTGCTCCACAGCATCGGATTCAGGTACGTGTCGTCGGCGTACAGGTCGACCAGGATCGCGCCATGCCGTTCCGCCGTGTCACCAACCGCCTGGTTGAGTAACTGCACCCGAGGGGAGACCAGCCGCTGCCCGGGTAGGCGGGCCATCACGTCGGCGAAACGGAACAGGAGCACGTCGGCCCCGCCAGCGCGTAGCCGCCCCACCACGTCGTTGAAGCGCGCGATCAGGACATCCGGGTCGAAGCTTCGCCGCAGCACGTCGTTCCCACCCGCCGCGAAACTGATCAGATCCGGCTGCATCGCCAACGCGGCGGGAACCTGCTCGTCCACCACCCGAGGAAAGAGCCGGCCGCGAACAGCGAGGTTCGCGTACCGGAAATCAGACCCGGCTTCCGCGGCGAGCCGGGTGGCCACCAGGTCGGCCCAGCCCCGAAAGCCGCCATCCGAGTACGTGTCGTTCAGGCCCTCGGTGAAGCTGTCCCCGACCGCCACAAAGCTGCGCCAGCCCACTACACCCTCCAGGGTAGGGAAGGACCCGTGTCTCCGCCTCCGGTAGCGGCGAGCCCCGCCTGAGAAGCGATAGTTTCTCACCAATGGTGCTTCTCGGGGTGCCCCCGGGCCGGAGCCGGGTGACATCGAGGCGGTGCCGAGTCGGAAAGCCTCTGGTCGAAGGGGTGACCGCAGAGGTAAGTGTAGTA
This sequence comes from Salinispora goodfellowii, assembly GCF_059570675.1. Lineage (NCBI taxonomy): Bacteria > Bacillati > Actinomycetota > Actinomycetes > Micromonosporales > Micromonosporaceae > Salinispora > Salinispora goodfellowii. The sequence continues at coordinate 77,347 of NZ_JCANTD010000007.1, forward strand.
AGGGAGAAACGGGGAACCGCGTCCCGAACGGGCTGGATCGCTGCCAAAGGAGTCCCATGACCAGTTTCCGGGTCAGTGACGTGATGACGAAGCAGGTCATCTACCTGCCGTTGGAGACCACTCTGGACGAGGCTGCACGGGTGATGAAAGAGGCCGACATCGGGGACGTGGTCGCGACCGACGGCGCCACGCTCGCCGGAGTACTCACCGACCGGGACATCGTGGTCCGGGCCGTCGCCCAGCGGAGCGACCCAGCCCAGACCACCATTGGCTCGATCATCAGCCGTGAGGTGGTGATGATCGAACAGAACTGCACCGCGGGCGAGGCGGCGGCCCTCATGCGGGAACGGGGCGTGCGGCGAGTACTGGTCTGCGACAACGAGCGAAAGCTGGTCGGCATCGTCTCCCTCGGTGACCTCGCCCTGCGGCTCGACCCCCAGTCGGCGCTCGGCCAACTCACCGGACAGGCCCCGCTGCCATAACGCGAACACGACCCGCCGCCATAGCGCGAACACGAGCCGCCGCCGTGGGGTGGAGGCGACCCGACGGTAGCCTGGCGGGATGCCCGAGATGCCTCCCCGGCTGGTCGAGATCGTGGACGAGTTCGCCACGGCACCCCGTGACATCGTGCTGGAACTGCTGCTGGAATACGCCGACGCCATCGGGCCGTTGCCGTCCGGGCACCCCGGTCGCGCGGAGCTGGAGCCGGTCCCGGAGTGCCAGACGGCACTCTTCCTACGCGCCCGGGTGACTCCGGAGGGCAGCGTCGAGACCATCTTCGACTGCCCGCCCGAGGCCGCCACCACCCGCGCCTTCGCGGGCATCCTCGCCGAAGGGCTCGCCGGCGCTCGGCCGGCGCAGGTGCTGGCCGTCCCCGACGACCTGTACCAGCGGATGGGGCTGGCCCAGGCGGTGAGTCCGCTACGGATCCGGGGCGGCACCGCGGTGCTGGCCCGACTCAAACGTCAGGTCCGGGAACAGACGGGCTGACTCCCGGGTTGCCTTCGGTTATGGAGATCGAAATCTACAGCGACCTGGTCTGCCCCTGGTGTTATCTGGGCAAGCGCCGGTTGGAGCGGGCGCTCGCGTCCTACGACGGCGCCGTGACCGTCAGCTACCGACCGTTCCAGCTCGACCCGGCGCCGGTACCCGAGCCGCTGCCGCTACTGGACGCGCTGGGCGCGAAGTTCGGTGGCCGGGAGCGCGCACGGCAGATGGCGGACCAGGTCACGCGGGCCGCCGCCGGAGACGGCATCGAGTTCGACTTCGACCGTGCGCTCGCGGCGAACACCTTCGACGCGCATCGGATGGTCGCCTGGGCGACCGAGCGGGACCGGGCCGCCGAGACGGTCGAGGCGCTACACCGGGCCCACTTCCGCGACGGCGTCGACATCGGCTCCCGACCGGCTCTGGCCACGATCGCGGGCGAGGTCGGCCTGGACGCCGCGGCAGCCCACACCTTCCTCGAATCCGACGGGCAGGTAGCCGAGGTCCGCGCCCGGCTGGCCACCGCGCGGGAACTCGGCATCACGAGCGTGCCGACCTTCGTTCTCGCCGGCCGGTACGCGGTGAGCGGCGCACAGGATTCGTCAGCTCTGCTCGCCGCCTTGACCGAGGCCCAGCGGCACCTGGCGACCGGTGCCTGATGAAGTACACCCGGCGACCGCCCCGGACATCGACCGCCCTGATGTTTCACGTGCAACAACATTGACAAACCCCGCCGCCCGGTGGCGCGGGTGCCGCTACCACCAGGTCAACTCCCGGCGACGTAGCCCTTCCTCTCCAACAGGGCCCGATCCCGGTGGGCAGCCAACTCCTCGGCCCGCTGGGCCTCGATCCGACGTACCTCCACCTCCTCCAGGGAGTGCCGGATCGCGAGGCGGATCACTCCGTACAGGAAGATGAACCCTCCGACGTACAGAACCACGGTGGTGACCAGGGCGAACATGAAGCCACCGTAGGTCTGTCCGAACCGGGCGGGGCGGTGGCCGCAGACGGGTTCCCCCATACGTGTCCAGCGCCCACCCACCCCGACCCGGCCCGGGAAAACCGAGGGTCGCCGGGTGCACCCCGCCAAGGCGATCAGGCGGTCTCCATCGCCTCCCCAAGCCCCTTGGCCAGCCCGGACAGATGCTGGTCGGCGAGCACGTGACCAGCGGTTACCACCAACGCCACCGGCCACTCGATGACCTGCAACAGGGTGAGCAGACCCACCCCCGCGTAGTACGCCAGCTTGTCCGGCGGCGGGATGGCCACCTCCCCCAGTACCGGCACCTCCACTCGGCGGGTGAACGTCCGGACCATGTCCCGACTCCCACTGAGATCCCGGGTCAACATACTCATCTCGACCTCCCAGAAACGGCGGTGACCGCCCTGGTCTTCCACCGTCGGCGCCCGCCATGCCGGCCTGACCGGTAGAACTTCACCGCTACTCAGGGGCATAACGGACGGCCGGGCGGGAAGCCAGACCGCCGGGACACACGGCGTGGGAGGCGGGATGGCGTACGGGAAGAGCGACACCGGGGAATCGCGCCGATACGAATACCGCCGTACGCCTCGATGATCCCGCTGGGACGCGTCGCTGGCAGCGTGCGCGTACCGGCCGTGCCAGAGCTGATGGGGCAGACGGCCCGCGGCCTCGGATCAGCCGCTGCCCGGGCCGCGCGGCTCACCGGGCTGACCCGCCGCCGGGTCTGGTCCCGCCACGGCCGACACCACATCGAGGTACACGGTGTCTGTCAGGACGGCGGGGAGCAGCTCGCCCGACAGGTCGAAGCGGCGCTGGAACGCGTACCCGGGGTGAGCTGGGCCCGGGTGAACGCCCCCTCGGGGCGGGTGGTGGTCGCCGTTGGTTCCCCCGAGCCGCGACTGCGCGATCTGATCGCCACCGTGGCCCGCGCCGAACGCGTCAGCCCGCACGAACCAGACCCGGAGATCCCACCGCCGCACCCCCCGGAGGAGGGCCCCCGCACCCCCCGTACGCTCGGCGCCCTCGCCTCCGACGCGCTCGGTCTGACGCTCTCCGCCGCCACCCGGATCCTGCCCTTCACCCCGGTGCCGGGGGAGGTCGCCGGCCTCCTCAACGCGATTGACCTACACCCGAGACTGCACGCCCTCGCCGACCGGGGAGTACGCGCCGACCCGCGTGCCGACCTCCTCTTCCCGCTGGCCGAGGCGGTGGCGCAGGGCCTCGCGGGCGGCTGGACCGGCATCGTCCTGGACAGCCTCCAGCGGGTGGTGCAGTGGGGCGAGGCACGGGCCCAACTCGCCGCGTGGACAGCGGCCGAACCCCGACTCACGGGCGCCCCGGGCCGGGCCGCTGCACCCGTCCTGCCCGCCGAACGACCCTGCCCGAAGCCGGATGGGCCGGCTGAGAAGTACGTACTCCGGATGCTCCACGCCGGCGCGGCAGCAGCCGCCGCCGCGACCCCGGTGGCCGGTCCGAAACGTGCCGCCGCACTCGGCCTCGCCACGCTGCCGAAGGCCAGCGGCGCCGGCCGAGAGGGGTACGCCGCACAGCTCGGTAGCCTGCTCGCGCGGCGCGGCGTCGTCGCCATGGACCGCCGCGCGCTCCGCGAACTCGACCGGATCGACACACTGGTGCTGGACGCCACGATCCTCGGCTCCGACCGCGGCCTCCTCAGCGACCTGGCGCCACTGGGCGACGCGGAGCTGGGCGAGGTGGGTGCGCGGGCGTTCGCCCTCTTCGACCCGGATCAGCCGACGGCGGTCCAGCACGGCGACGGCTGGGTTCTCGGCCCGCTGGACCGCCTAGAGGCGGCGAGCCCGGGCGACACCCTGCACAGCGACCGGCTTCGCGCCTCCGGCGGCCGACTCCTCGGCCTGGCACACGGCGGTCGGCTCGTCGCGCTGCTGCGGGTCGAGGCCGAGCCGACCCCCGACGTGGACCTCCTGCCGGCCGCCGCTCGACGCGCGGGGTTGCGGCTGGTCGTGGCGGACGACGACCCGGGCCGGTACGACTTCGCCGACATCGTCCTCGCCGGCGGCGTCCAGCTCACCGAAACCGTACGCCAGCTGCAACGCGACGGCGCGGTCGTAATGCTGCTCTCCGGTGCCCGGGGGGCGCTCGCGGCAGCCGACTGCGGTCTCGGCCTGACCATCGACGAGGAGCTGCCCCCCTGGGGCGCGCACCTACTGGTCGGAACCGACCTCGGGGCCGCCGCGCTGGTGGTCGAGGCAGCTGGGGTGGCCCGCCGGATGACGAGGCAGAACATCCGGCTGGGGCTCGGGGGCGCCGGTCTCGGTACGCTGTCCGCACTCACCGCCGCCCGCGAACAGCTTCCGGACCGGACCCAGGCCGCGGTCAACGGGACGGCGGCGTTGGCGTTCGCCCACGGCGTGTGGCGGGCCCACCACCTACCCAAACCGACTGAGGCCCCGGCCGGGCGGACGGCGGTCCCGTGGCATCTGATGCCGGTGGGAACCGTCCTCGACGAGTTGGGTAGCAGCTTCGACGGGTTGGATCCGACGGAGGCCGACCGCCGACACTCCGGCCAGGTCGCCGACGGCGGCCCGACTCCGACCCTGCTCCGCGCCTTCCTGGACGAGCTGGCCAACCCGTTGACCCCGGTCCTCGCCGCCGGGGCGGTGCTGTCCGCGTCGTTCGGCTCCCTGGTCGACGCCGCCCTGGTCAGCGGGGTGGTAGGCGGATCCGCCCTGGTCGGGGCGGTACATCAACGCAACACCGAACGGTCGCTGGCCGAGTTACTGTCCCGTACCGCGGTCACCGCCCGGGTCCGGCGGGGCGGCGCCGAGCAGCGGCTACCCGCCGACGACCTGGTCCCCGGCGACGTGATCATCCTGGAACCCGGTGACGCCGTACCGGCCGACTGCCGGATCCTCGAGGCCACGGGGCTGGAGGCAGACGAGTCCTCGCTCACCGGTGAGTCGTTGCCGGTTGGCAAGACCGACCGACCGGTGGCTGCGTCCGACATCGCCGACCGCCATTCGATGCTGTACGAAGGCACCACCGTCGCCGCCGGTCACGGTCAGGGGGTGGTTGTCGCCACCGGTACCGACACGGAGGCCGGTCGCAGCCTCAGCCTCGCCCGGCAGGCCCGACCCAGCGGCGGCGTCGAGGCGCGACTCGGCGGGCTCACCGGCTCGGCGATACCGCTCGCGCTCGGATCCGCCGTCGCGGTCGCCGGTGCCGGCGTCGCGCGCGGCGTACCGCTGGCGGAGACCGCCTCAACGGCCGCGAACCTGGCCGTCGCGTCGGTGCCCGAGGGGTTGCCGTTCCTGGTCAGCGCCGCGCAGCTAGCGGCGGCCCGGCGTCTGGCCGAACGCGGCGCCCTGGTGCGTAACCCTCGCACGATCGAGGCGTTGGGGCGCGTGGACGTACTCTGCTTCGACAAGACCGGCACCCTGACCGAGGGCCGGCTGGTGCTCTCCGGAGTCGGCGACGGTACTCGGTGCGCCACCGTTGACCGGCTCGACGACCACCTCCGCATGATCCTCGCGGTCGCACTGCGCGCCACTCCGGACGCCGAGGACCCGGAACAGCTTCCCGAGCAGGCCGACCGGGCGATCCGCCGGGCAGCCCAGGAGACCAACACGGTGGACCAGACCGGCGCCGAGGACTGGTGTCCCGCCGGCGGGCTTCCCTTCGAACCGTCCCGTGGCTACCACGCCACCGTCGGCACCTGCGATGCCGGCCTGGTCCTCAGCGTCAAGGGTGCCCCGGAGACCGTCCTGCCCCGCTGCCAGAATCGGCGGACCGAGGCCGGGGTGGCGCCGTTGGACGACGCGACCCGGGAGGCGGTCCAGCAGGAGCTACTCCGGCATGCCGGGGCCGGCCAACGGGTGCTGGCCCTCGCCGAACGGGTCGTGCCCGACGAGTCCATCGCTGACGACGACGTCCAGGACCTGACCTTCGTCGGCATCCTCGCGCTGGCCGACGGGATCCGGGCCAACGCCGCGCCGGCGGTGGAGAGCATCCGCCGGGCGGGGGTGCACACGATCATGATCACCGGTGACCATCCGGCCACCGCCGAGGCGATCGCCTCGGTGATCAGCCCCGGTGATGGGCAACGGGTGGCGACCGCCAACGACCTCGTGGACCTCGACGACGAGGCGCTGGCAGCCCGCCTGGTCACCACCGACATCGTGGCCCGGTGCACCCCAGCCCACAAGGTACGGATGATTCAGGCGCTCCGGACCTGTGGTCGTACCGTGGCGATGACCGGCGACGGCGCCAACGACGCACCCGCCATCCGCCTCGCCGACGTCGGCATCGCCCTTGGACAGCGCGGCACCCCCGCGGCTCGCGCGGCGGCCGACCTGGTGGTCCTGGACGACCGGCTGGAGACCATCATCGCCACCCTCGCCGAAGGGCGGGCCATGTGGTCGTCGGTCCGGCACGCGCTGAGCATCCTGTTCGGCGGCAACCTCGGCGAGATCGCGTTCAGCATCGTCACCGCCGCCGCTGACGGCCGATCCGCGCTCAACGGCCGGCAACTGCTGCTCGTCAACCTACTCACCGATCTGGCCCCCGCCCTGGCCGTGGCGGTCCGGCCACCCCCGCCGGAGCAGAGCGAGAACCTGCTCCGGGAAGGGCCAGACACCTCCCTCGGCGCCACCCTCAACCGGGAACTCGGCGTCCGCGCCACCTCCACCGCGCTCGGTGCCACCGCCGGCTGGGTGCTGTCCCGGTGGGCGGCGGCGTCACCCCGCCGGGCCGGCACGGTAGCCCTGGTGTCGCTGATCGGCACCCAGCTCGGCCAGACCCTGCTGGCCGGCGGCACCACCCGCGGCGTCCTGCTCACCACCGCCGGCTCGGTGGGGGTACTCGTACTGGTCGTGCAGACGCCCGGCCTCAGCCACTTCTTCGGCTGCACCCCGCTCGGCCCGATCGGCTGGACGATCGCCACCGGCTCCGCGGCCGGCGCCGCCCTCGCCAACGGCACGGTCGCCCGCCTGGTGGAGCAGCTACCGGCCCCACCCCGCCCCGGGGTGGACCTGCCCGACCTGCTCGCCCGCCTCCGCCACCGGGGGCAATGCAGCTAGCGGCTACGTCCAGGTCGCGGCGGCGCGGCGCAACCGGTCGTTGATCGCCCGGCCCACCCCCACCTCGGGCACCGGTTCCACCAGGATCTCGTCCACCCCGGCCCCGTCCAGTCGATGCAGCGCGTCGAACAACCGGGCCGCCGCCTCGGTCAGGTCGCCCCTGCTGGACAGCACCTCCACCGCCGCCCAGTCCCCCACCGGGCAGCCGCGGAAGCCCAGGAACCCCCGCCGGGACACGCCCCCATCCGCCGGCTCGACATCGGTGACAAACCGCAGCCGCGTACGCGGGGCGTAGTGCGCCGCCAGCGTCCCCGGTGCCACCGGCTGACCCGAACTGCCCGGCCGGACCAGCACCGGACCGACCGTCTCCTGAAGCGACTCCACCGGCAGCGCGCCCAACCGCAGCACCACCGGACGGTCGCCCCGCGCGTCCACGATCGTCGACTCGATCCCACACCGGGTCGGCCCGCCGTCGAGCACCACGTCAACGGCCGCCCCCAGCCCCGCCACCACATGCTCGGCCCGGGTCGGGCTGAGCTGACCGAACCGGTTCGCGCTCGGTGCCGCCACCGGCACCCCGGCCGCTGCGATCAACTCGCGCGTCGCCGCGTGGTCCGGCACCCGCACCGCCATCGTCTCCAGCCCGGAGGTGACGATCGGCGGGATCACCGCCGGCCGGTCCACGATCAGCGTCAGCGGTCCGGGCCAGAACCGCTCGGCCAGCACCGCCACCGCCGCCGGCACCGTACCCACCAGCTTCTCCAGCTCCGCCGCCTCAGCCAGGTGACTGATCAGCGGGTCGAAGCTCGGCCGCGCCTTGGCCGCGAAGATCCGAGCCACCGCCGGGGCGTCCAGTGCGTTCGCGCCCAGGCCGTACACCGTCTCGGTGGGCAGGGCCACCAGACCACCGGCGCGCAGGACGGCAGCGGCCTCGACAACACCGCTGTCAGCGGGCAGTACTCGCGGCGTGCTCACGCCTCGACGCTAGCCTGCCGGACCCGCTCCCCCGTCGCCGACCCGATCAGCGTGCAGAAATCACTGGACCAACGACATACAGTCGGACAGTGACCGAGAACACCACGAAGCGTTTAGCCGTGCCGGCCAAGGCGTCCCTCGAGGGCATCGAGCAGGTCTGGTCGCGGGTATGGGAGCAGAACGACACCTATCGCTTCGACCGCTCGGTAACCCGGGACGAGGTCTACTCGATCGACACCCCGCCGCCGACGGTCAGCGGGGCGCTGCACGTCGGTCACGTCTTCTCCTACACCCACGCCGACGCCATCGCGAGATTCCAGCGGATGCGGGGCCGGGCGGTGTTCTATCCGATGGGATGGGACGACAACGGTCTGCCCACCGAGCGGCGGGTGCAGAACTACTACGGGGTGCGGTGCGACCCCTCCCTGCCGTACGACCCGGGCTACACGCCACCGGCCGAGCCCCCGAGCCGGCCGCAACCGATCTCCCGGCGTAACTTCGTCGGGCTGTGCCGGAACCTCACCGAGCTGGACGAGCAGGCGTTCGCGGCCCTCTGGCGGCACCTGGGCCTCTCCGTCGACTGGTCCCTGACCTACTCGACGATCGATGACCGGAGTCGGGCGATCTCCCAGCGGGCCTTCCTCTGTAATCTGGGCCGGGGTGAGGCGTACCTGGCGGACGCCCCGACCCTTTGGGACGTCACCTTCCGCACGGCCGTCGCGCAGGCCGAGTTGGAGGATCGCGAGCGCCAGGGAAACTACTACCGGCTCGCCTTCCACTCGGCGACCGGAGACAAGATCTACGTCGAGACCACCCGGCCCGAGTTGCTGCCGGCCTGCGTCGCGCTCGTCGCCCACCCGGATGACGAACGGTACCGACATCTGTTCGGCAGCACCGCCGGCACGCCGCTCTTCGGTGTCCCGGTGCCGATCAGGGCGCACCCGCTGGCTCAGCCGGACAAGGGCTCCGGAATCGCGATGATCTGCACCTTCGGCGACCTGACGGACGTGCTGTGGTGGCGGGAGCTGGCCCTACCGACCCGGCCCGTGATGGGCCGCGACGGCCGCCTGCTCCCCGAGCCACCACCCGGGGTCGTCAACGCCGACGCGGTGGCGGCGTACCGGATGCTCGCCGGCCTGACCGCGTTCTCCGCGAAGGCGAAGATCGTGGAGCTGCTGCGCGCCGCCGGGAATCTCGAGACCGAGCCCCGCCCCACCACCCAGGCGGTCAAGTTCTACGAGAAGGGCGACAAGCCACTCGAGATCGTCACCACCCGACAGTGGTACGTCCGCAACGGTGGTCGGGACACCGCACTGCGGGCCGCGCTGGTCGGCCGGGGACGCGAGCTGACCTGGTCCCCCGAGTTCATGCGCAGCCGGTACGAGAACTGGGTCGAGGGTCTCTCCGGGGACTGGATCATCAGCCGGCAGCGTTTCTTCGGTGTGCCGATCCCGGTCTGGTACCCGCTCGACGACTCGGGCGAGCCCGACTACGAGCACCCCATCCTGCCGGACGACGCGGCGCTGCCGGTTGACCCCAGCAGCGACGTCCCGACCGGCTACCAGGAGACCCAGCGCAACCGACCGGGCGGTTTCATGGCGGACCCGGATGTGATGGACACCTGGGCCACCTCCTCGCTCACCCCGGAGATCGCCGGCGGGTGGACGGTCGACGACGACCTCTTCGCCCGGGTCTTCCCGATGGACCTCCGTCCGCAGGCGCACGAAATCATCCGGACCTGGTTGTTCGCCACCGTGCTCCGGTCGCACCAGGAGTTCAACCGCCTGCCGTGGAACACCGCGCTGCTGTCGGGCTGGATCCTGGACCCGGACCGCAAGAAGATGTCGAAGTCCAAGGGGAACACGGTCACGCCGATGGCTCTCCTGGAGGAGTACGGCTCCGACGCCGTCCGGTACTGGGCGGTCAGCGGCCGGCCGGGCACCGACACGGCCTTCGACACCGGTCAGATGAAGATCGGCCGCCGACTCGCCATCAAAATCCTGAACGCCACCAAGTTCGTGCTGCGGTTCGGCTCCCCGACGTTGTTGGCACCCCACGTGGCGCAGGTGACCGAACCGCTCGACCGTTCGATGCTGGCCCGCCTGGCCTCCGTCGTCGACTCCGCCACCTCGGGGTTCGCCCAGTACGACTACACCCGGTCCCTCGAGTGCACGGAGCAGTTCTTCTGGTCGTTCTGCGACGACTACCTGGAGTTGGTCAAGGAGCGCGCGTACGGGGAGCCGGACGATCCCGCCATCCGTTCGGCCCACGCCGCGCTCGCGCTGGCGCTGCACACGCTGCTGCGACTCTTCGCGCCGATGCTGCCGTTCGTCACCGAGGAAGCCTGGTCGTGGTGGCAGGAGGGTTCGGTGCACCGGGCGTCGTGGCCGGCCCGGCAGGAGCTCGTCAGCCCCGGCGATCCCACCCACTCCGCCGAGGTCGGTGATTCCGCAGCCGCCAGCGGTTCCACCGAGGCCGGAACGGAGTTACTCGGACTCGCCGCCGAGGTGCTTGCCGCCATCCGCCGGGCGAAGTCCGAGGCGAAGCAGTCGATGCGGGTGCCGGTAGCCCAACTCACCCTCCGCGGGCGCCCGCGCGACCTCGCCGCCTTCGCTCTGGTCAGCCGGGATGTTCGAGCAGCGGGGGTGGTGCGGGAGGTCGACACCGCCGAGGCGGACACGCCGTTGACGCCGGAGATCACACTCGGCGGACGGGCCCGGGCTGAACCTGGGCCCGACGGTGATGCTGCGCACCGAAGCATGCGCAACCAGGGCAGCTGTTGACCCGCTGAGACAGGAGGTGGGGCGAGCTCGGGGTACAGCCGGATCGATACGTGCCCTACGAGCGGTAGGCGTCGCGCCGATGGCGGATCGAGTGGATCTCCCCGACTCTCTTGGCCTCGTTGATCCGGTAGATGATTCGGTACGTGCCACGGCGGGCGGAGTGAAAGCCGTCGAAGGGTTCGTCCAGTGGCTTGCCAATACGGTAGGGGCTGATCGCGATCGCATGCTGGATGGTCTCCGTCGCCGCGATCGCCACCTCCAACGGCAGGTCCTCGTGCAGGTTGCGCCGCGCCTGTCGGGAGAACATCACCGTGTAGGAGCTGGACGGTTCGGCGGTGCCGTCGTCCACCGCTCTGATGCCTCGTGGGGGCATCAGGCGGCCCTGCTCCGACGCCGCTCCAGCTCCGCGCGAGCCTCATCCATCGAGAACGTGTCGCCGGCCTCGAAATCCTCCCGCGACTGACGCAGGTCGGCGAGGGCTTCATCGTCGGAGAGCAGATCCAGCGTTTCCCGCATCGACTCGTACTCGGCTACCGAGATCAGCATGACGTCGGCGCGGCCGTTGCGGGTGATTGTGAAGTGATCGTGCTCTCGGGCGACCCGGTCGGCAAGTTCGGCGATCCGAGCCTTAGCTTCGGTGATCGGTATGGTCTCCATAACAGCCACTATAGCGACCGGTCAGAATAATGACCGGCCGCTCTAGTCTTGACCCGCTGAGCTCGGGCCCGCCGGGCTGGCCGCGCCGTTCACGTTACGGGCGTAGGTCCGTCCTGGCGGCGCCGGTGACCGGGTCGAAGGGGTAGGAGAGGTGCTGGTGGGTCATCAGCCAGGCGCCGTCCCGGCGTTGGAAGATGCGGGTCCCGCGGGACCAGGTGTCCACTGACTGGCTGCCGGCGGACACCTCGACGTGGTTAAGCCCCCAGGCGACGGCGAGATCACCGTTGACCAGGATTTTCAGGTCGGGAACGTGCCAGGTGACGCGGCTGTCGCCGGCCGCGTCGAGCCCGGCTTTGCAGACCTCGCGGACAGCCTCGACACCGATGCACTGCAGCACCTGGTCATGCTCGTAGGAGACGACGTCGTCGGCGATGGGGGCCATCAGGCCGTCGAGGTCTTTGGCGGCGGTGCTGGCGAACCAGCGTTGGTGCAGCCGGCGCAACTCCTGCTCGGCCTCAGCATGCTTCTGTTCGGCCTCAGCATGCTCCTGCTCGGCGGCAGCGTGGCCCTGCTCGGCGGCGGCGCGGTCCTGGTCCGGAGCGGGGTCGGCCGCGGTGGACCCGTCGGTGAGCGGAAACGAGTGATGCTCGTGAACAATGACCCACCGGCCGGCCTGCTTGCGCAGACCGAACGTCAGCCGCAGCCGGTTTTCGGGATTGTCGGCGAAGTCACGCTCGGTGCCGCAGCGCAGCAGGGCGTACGCGAAGGCGACATCCTCGCCCGCGGTGACCTCCAGCGACTCGATATCGAACGAGGCCCCCTGGGCCTGCCAACGGAAGAATGGTGGCCAGGTCTCGCGGTAGGCGTCGAGACCCCGCACCCCCTGCTGCGGCGGCGGCACGTCGAACATCACGATGTCCTGCGTGTGGTCGGCAAGGACTCCGGTGAGATCGCCGTGGTGGACCGCTTCGGCCCAGCGCTCGATCAGGGTACGGATCTGCTCCTCGTTACTAGCCATGCTCGGCTCGGTCCTTCCGGGTTGATGGGTCCGTCAGGACTACAACCCGGGCCAGTCCGCAAAATCATCGCGCGCCGAGAAAATTCTCTTCCCACAGCTGGGCCGGCAGGCCGAAGGTCGGGAAGTCGGCGTCCAGGAACGAAACCACCTCGGCCACCTTCCGCCCGCGCAGGGTCAGCACATCCAGACCCGCCGGGACGTACGCGCCCCGCTCCTCGCTCCACAGGTAGGTGCCGAACGCGAGCTGCCCGTTCGCCCACGCCGGCACGAACCGCCAGCGACGCCGCGGCACCGCCTCGACCAGGAACCCGCGGATGTCTACCGGGCCGGCGTACCACCTGGTCAGCGGCGGCATCGAGTACCGCGCGTCCTCGGTCAGCATCGCCACGATCGCGTCAACGTCACCCGCCTCCCAGGCGGTCACGTACCGCCGGGCCACCTTCCGTTGTTCCGCGTCGCCGAGCGTCTGCAAGGTCTGCTGTTGGCTGCGCTCGGGGCGCAGCTTCCCGACGACCTTGCGGGCCCGCTGCAGAGCGCTGTTGACCGCGGCCACCGTGGTGCCCAACACCTCAGCGACCTCACCGGCGGTGTAGCCGAGCACGTCGCGCAGCAACAGCACCGCTCGCTGTGACGCCGACAGATGCTGCAAGGCGGCGACGAACGCCAACTCCACGTTCTCCCGCGCCACGACGCGGGCTTCGGGACTCAGCCGCGCCGTCCAATCCATCAGCCGATCGGGGTACGGCTCCAGCCACGCCGCCTCGGTCAGCGGCGCACCGCCCGGACTCAGATCCGTGGGCAACTCGCGCCGACCCCGACGCTCAATAATCGTCAGCGACCGGTTCGTCGCAATCTTGTACAGCCATGGCCGAATCGACCCGTGATCGTCGAAGCGATTCAGGCTGCGCCACGCCCGATCCAGGGTCTCCTGGACCGCATCCTCCGCGTCATGGACCGACCCCAGCATCCGGTAGCAGTGGACGCGGAGCTCATCCCGCAGCGGCCCCACCACACGGCCGAAGGCATCGCCGTCACCGGCCCGCGCCGCCACCAACTGCGTCGCAGCAGCCCCTCCTGCCCGACTCGAACTGCTCCCGCGATCTCCGGCATCGCTCACCAGCGCCACGCTACATCGACAGCAGAAGATCCTGCGTCATCCCGGATTCGAGAGAGCTCGCCGCTGGGCTCGGTGTCCAGCCGCGGCATCGCCTCCACGAGGCTTCGGTGGATGTGGGCGAGGTCGGGGTCGGACCATTCGGTGGCACCCGGGTCGCGGCCACCACCGCCATCCCAGTCCAACTCCGGGGCCTCGGCGTGCTGGTGCACCCACCACAGGTTGCCCCACGGGTCACGCATCCGAGAAAAGACCGTGCCGAAAAAGTCGGTCGGCCGAGTGACGATCCGCGCGCCACGCTGCACGGCCCGTGCGAGCACGCTGTCCACGCTGTCGACGTAGATCTGAGTCAGTTGCGGCAGGAACGGCCAGCCCGGCTTTCGCTCGCCGAACATCAAGGTCGTACCGCCGATCTCGAGCTCGGCATGCAACAACAGACCGTCGATGTCTACAGTACGGGCCTCGAGGTGCTCTGCGCCCCCGAACGCCTCCCGCAGGAAGGTCATCAGCCCGTCGGCATCGTGGACGACAAAGAACGGATTCAGTGTGGAGAACCCGGTCGGGGTGGCGATGGCGTTCATGTGTCGTCCTCGACGTAGGCACGCCAGCCTGTCCGGATCTCGGGAATGGGCGAAGCCCGCTGTTCCCACACATACCGATGGTAGTCGATCATGTTGGGGGCTGCGTGCGCTTCTGGCCGCGCTACGAGCGCCGCCGTGAAGCGGTCAGCAAGACCAAATCAGCCGCCGGACCAGGTGGGGTGTGCCGGATGAGTCCCCGACGATCTGAAACTAGATCACGCCTGGTCACAGGCTTGGAAAGTGGAGCCCAGGGGACTTGAACCCCTAACCCCTGCCTTGCAAAGGCAGTGCTCTGCCAGTTGAGCTAGGGCCCCGGAAGCGGTCCGTGTCGCCGAACGCGGGCCAGTACGAGTCAGCGCAGGTCGGGCGCGTTGGTGGCCTCATGCCAGAGGGCACGCTCGTCGTTGGTTTCCTTGACTCGCTTGACCACGACTGCCGCCACACCGACAATACCGACGAGGATCAGCAGCTTCTTGAACATTAGGGCGACCCCTTACGCTCGACAGTGCCGTCGGACCTACCCGAGGACCGTATCAGCCGGAAGCAAGGGGGCGGTAAACGGGCCCACCGATGCAGTGCCCCCTGGACGACTCAGCACCGTATCCCGCCCCCAGCCGACGCCGCGGGACCGATCACTCCGGCCGGTGGCAGACCGCCTCGACGTTGTTGCCGTCCGGATCGCGGACGAAAGCACCGAAGTAGGTCGGGTGATATTCCGGCCAGACTCGGGGCGCGTGCAGCACCTCCGCCCCGAGTGTCACCGCGGCGTCATGGAACGCCTGCACTGCAGCCCGGTCCGGCGCGGTGAAGGCGATGTGCGCCTCGGCACCCCCGGTCGCACCACGCAGCGGGCGGCTGAGCCAGAAGTCAGGAGTGCTGCTGCCGTAGCCGACCGCCTCCGGGAACTCCATCAGGCGGCGCCCATCAAGTGGGGCCAGGACAGCATCATAGAAGGCGAGACTGGCGTCGAAATCACGAACCTGAATGCCAAGATGGTTGAGCACCGGACCCCCTCGAAGACGAACCGGCCCAGGGCAACCGGGCTGGACAGAGCATCGAACGGCGCCAGACTAGGAGTGGGGTACGACACTCCCGCCACGCATGCCGCGGTGCTGGCGTCTCGCCGCTGGTGCGGCGGGGGAAACTGTAATCGACGCTACGAAAAAGCTCGGCCCCCAGAATGTGAGGACCGAGCTGGAGGTGGGGCTAGCTGGAATCGAACCAGCGACCTCAGAGTTATCAGCTCTGCGCTCTAACCGACTGAGCTATAGCCCCGTGTTGCGACGAGCAAGGTTAACCCATCGGGCCTACCGCCCCAAAATCGGGGTGGCTCCGGGCGCGCTCCCGGACCAGGCGGGTGCGGGTGCCCGGGTCGCCGTCGGCGACCCGGGCACCGCTGACGTACTCAGTCGCGCTCGGCGAGCGTCAGCTCGACACCGCCCACCAGGTCGGCGCAGACGTTGTATACGAACGCACCCAGCGTTGCCAGTGCCGTGAACAGCACGACGTTGACCAAGCCGATCAACGCAGAACTCAGAATCACGCCACGGGCGGTGATCTGGAAGCCGTTGGCGCTCTGCCCGCCGCCCGCGTTGACCAGGTCACTCAGGCTGTCGTTGACGCTGGCGAACACGCCCATCGCGTCCAGCGCCAGATACAGCACCGAGGTCGCGACCACGACGACGATGAAGAGCACCACCGAAACGGCGAAGGCGAACTTCATCACCGACCACGGGTCGATCCGCCGCAGGTTCAGCCGGGCCCGACGCGGGCCGCGAGACGCGGCCGAGCTGACCGCGGTACGCGCGGCGCGTACCGCCTCGCCGACGCGCGCCGCGCCGACGGCCGCCACTCCGCCGATTCCCGGCGGGAGGCCGCCGCCCTGGGGTTGGCCAGCGGAGTTCGGCTGTGCTCGGGCGAACCCGGTGACCCGCGGCTGACTTCCGGTGTCACCAGGTCGGGGGACGCTGTTCACGCCGCCCAGGGCGGCCGCGCTCCCGGCCGCCGCGCTGGTCTTACCAGCCGCCACGCCGGTCTTCCCAGCGCCACCGGAGGTCGGTACCTGGGCAGTCCCGGCCGTCTTCTTCTCAGCGGCGGCACCATCGGTAGGCGGCGACTCAGCCTTCGTGGCCGTAACCGGTTCCTCGCTGGATTCGGGCTCCTTGTCCGGCGGCGGGGCCATCCCCGGAGCTCTGGTGAACTTGGGGGCCGGCACGTCGGCGGGGACGGTGGCCCGGCCCACTGCCGCACGGCTGGCGGCTGAGGCACCGCTCGTGGCGCCGTCCTCGTCGACCGGGTCAGCCGAGTTCCCCGCGTTCCCCGACTTCGCCTGTGTCTCCGTCATGCAACTAGTCCTGTTCGTCAGGCTCGTCGGCATTGCGAGCAATCGCCACGATGGTTACGCCATCCGGAAGGTCCATCAGCTTGACCCCCATTGTGTTCCGGTCGCGCGTACGGCGTACAGGCTTCACCGGAGTCCGAATGACACCACCGTTACTGGTGATAGCGAAGAGCTCGTCGTCCGGGTCGATCACCACAGCACCGACCAGACCACCGCGCCGTTCGGTGATCTTCGCAGTCAGCACGCCCTTACCTCCCCGGCCCTGGACCGGGTATTCCTCGATCGGAGTACGTTTCGCGTAACCACCGTTGGTGGCCACCAGGACGTCCAAGCCGTGCCGGACGACCTCCATCGCGAGCAACTCGTCGTCCTCGCTGAACCGCATCCCGATCACGCCCGAGGTAGCCCGCCCCATTGGCCGCAGCGCCTCGTCGGCGGCGTTGAACCGGATCGCCAGGGCGTTCTTCGACACCAGCAGGAGATCCTGCTCCGGCGCCACCAGGGCAGCGCCGACCAGTTCGTCGTCCTCGCGCAGGTTGATCGCGATGATGCCGCCGGACCGGTTGGAGTCGAACTCCTCAAGCCTCGTCTTCTTCACCACTCCGTTCTTGGTGGCCAACACCAGGTAGGGGGCGACCTGGTAGTCGGAAATCTCGATGATCTGTGCGATCTGCTCGTCTGGCTGGAAGGCGAGCAGGTTGGCCACGTGCTGGCCCTTGGCCACCCTACTGGCTTCCGGGAGCTCGTACGCCTTGGCCCGGTACACCCGACCCTTGTTGGTGAAGAACAAAATCCAGTCGTGCGTCGAGCACACGAAGAAGTGGCTGACGATGTCGTCCTGCCGCAGGGAGGCGCCGCTGACCCCCTTGCCGCCCCGCCGCTGCGAACGGTACGCGTCCACCTTGGTGCGCTTCGCGTACCCGGTTCGGGTGATGGTGACCACGACGTCCTCGCGGGCGATCAGGTCCTCCATCGAGACCTCGCCGTCGAACGGAATGATCTGGGTACGCCGGTCGTCGCCCCACTTCGCGACGATCTCGCCCAGCTCCTCCGAGACGATCCGCCGCTGCCGCTCGGGCTTCGCCAGGATGTCCTTGAAGTCGGCGATCTCCAGCTCCAGCTTCGCCAGGTCGTCGAGGATTCGCTGCCGTTCCAGCGCGGCCAGCCGGCGCAGCTGCATGTCCAGGATCGCGGTCGCCTGGATCTCGTCGATCTCCAGCAACCGGATCAGGCCCTGCCGCGCGTCATCCACCGTCGGCGAGCGCCGGATCAGCGCGATCACCTCGTCGAGGGCGTCCAGCGCCTTGGCCAGACCCCGCAGGATGTGCGCCCGCTCCTCGGCCTTACGCAGCCGGTACGCCGTCCGCCGACGGATCACCTCGATCTGGTGATCGACGTAGTAGCGGATGAACTGGGCCAGGTTGAGCGTGCGCGGTACGCCGTCCACCAGCGCCAACATGTTCGCGCCGAAGGTCTCCTGCAGCTGGGTGTGCTTGTAGAGGTTGTTCAGCACCACCTTGGCGACCGCGTCGCGCTTGAGCACCAGCACCAGCCGCAGGCCGGTACGTCCGGAGGACTCGTCCCGGATGTCGGCGATCCCGCCGAGCTTCCCCTCCTTGATCAGCTCGGCGATCCGCTCGGCGAGGTTGTCGGGGTTCACCTGGTACGGCAGCTCGCTGACCACCAGCGCCGGCCGGCCCCGCTTGTCCTCCTCGACCTCGACCACGGCGCGCATCCGGATCGAGCCACGACCGGTGCGGTACGCGTCCTGGATCGCCGCCTGGCCGACGATCAGGCCGTGGGTCGGGAAGTCCGGTCCCTTGACGATGCCCAGGAGGGCTTCCAGGGTGCTCGCCTCGTCGGCCTCCGGGTGCTCCAGGCACCACTGCACCGCCGCACCGATCTCCCGCAGGTTGTGCGGCGGGATCTTGGTGGCCATCCCGACCGCGATGCCTTCGGAGCCGTTGACCAGCAGGTTGGGGATCCGGGACGGCAGGATCGTGGGCTCCTTGGCCCGGCCGTCGTAGTTGTCCTGCAGGTCGACGGTGTCCTCGTCGATGTCCCGCAGCATCTCCATCGCCAGCGGTTGGAGCTTGCACTCGGTGTACCGCATCGCCGCGGCCGGATCGTTACCCGGGGAGCCGAAGTTACCGTTGCCGTCCACCAGCGGGTAGCGCAGCGCCCAGGGCTGGGCCATCCGGACCAGCGCGTCGTAGATCGCCGAGTCACCGTGTGGGTGGAACTGGCCCATCACGTCGCCGACCACCCGGGAGCACTTCACGTACCCCCGGTCGGGCCGGTACCCCGAGTCGAACATCGCGTAGAGGATCTTGCGGTGGACCGGCTTCAGCCCGTCCCGGACGTCCGGCAGCGCCCGCCCGACGATCACGCTCATGGCGTAGTCGAGGTAGGAACGCTGCATCTCCACCTCGAGCCCGACCGGCTCGATCCGGTCGTGCGCCACGACGGCGCCGGCGGTCTCGGGAACGTCAGGCTCGTTCGGTGTGGACTCGGGGGTATCGGTCACTTGTTATCCCTTATCAGACTCAGAGTCGCTTTTGTGCTGTGGATAACCGCTGTGGAAACTGGCCTGGCTGTGGATAACTCTGTGGATTCACCGAGTCGCGCCGCGGGCGCCGGACCAGACCCGAGCGGGCCTCAGATGTCCAGGAACCGCACGTCCTTGGCGTTACGCTGGATAAACGAGCGACGAGCCTCGACATCCTCCCCCATCAGCACACTGAACAGCTCGTCCGCGGTCGCCGCGTCATCGAGCGTCACCTGCCGCAGGGTGCGGGTGGCCGGGTTCATCGTGGTCTCCCACAGCTCGGGATAGTTCATCTCGCCGAGCCCCTTGAACCGCTGGATGTCGTCCGGCTTGGCGTTGGGCTTCTTCTGCTGCCGCAGGGTGATCAGCCCATCCCGCTCCCGGTCGGAGTACGCGTACTGCGCGTCGTCCCCCTTCCGGTTCCACTTGATCTTGTAGAGCGGCGGGGCGGCCAGGTAGACGTGCCCCAGCTCTACCAACGGCCGCATGAAGCGGAAGAGCAGCGTCAACAGCAGCGTCTGAATGTGCTGACCATCGACGTCCGCATCGGCCATCAACACAATCTTGTGGTACCGCAGCTTCTCGATGTCGAAGTCGTCGTGGATACCCGTGCCGAGCGCCGTGATCAGCGCCTGGACCTCATTGTTCTTCAGGACCCGGTCGATCCGCGCCTTCTCCACATTGAGGATCTTGCCGCGGATCGGCAGGATCGCCTGCGTCCGCGGGTCGCGCCCCTGCTTGGCGGAGCCGCCGGCCGAGTCGCCCTCAACGATGAAGACCTCGCACTCACGGGGATCGGTTGACTGGCAGTCGGCCAGCTTGCCCGGCATCGAGCCGGACTCCAGCAGCGACTTGCGCCGGGCCAACTTGCGGGCCTGCTGGGCGGCGACCCGGGCGCGGGCGGCCTGGGATGCCTTGGTGATGATGACCTTCGCCTCGGCCGGGTTCCGGTCCAGCCAGTCAACCAGCCACTCGTTGCAGACCCGCTGCACGAAGCTCTTGACCGGGGTGTTGCCCAGCTTGGTCTTGGTCTGACCCTCGAACTGCGGGTTGGTCAGCTTCACCGAGATGATCGCCGCCAGCCCCTCCCGGATGTCCTCCCCGGAGAGCTTCTCGTCACTCTTGAGAAGCCGCTTATCCGCACCGTACCGGTTGATGACGCTGGTCAGCGCCGACCGGAAGCCCTCCTCGTGGGTGCCGCCCTCATGCGTGTTGATGTTGTTGGCGAAGGTGTAGACCGACTCGCCATACGACTCGTTCCACTGCATGGCGATCTCGACCGACATGCCGTCTTCCTCGGTACCGAACTCGACCACCGACTTGTGGATCGAGGTCTTCGAGGCGTTCAGGTGCCGGACGAAGTCGGCGATGCCACCCTGGTAGCAGAAGGTGACCTCGCGCATCTTGCTGTCATCGCCCTCGTCGACTCGCTCGTCGAGGAAGTGGATGGTCAGACCCCGGTTGAGGAAGGCCATCTCCTGGAGCCGACGGTAGATGGTCTGGAAGTCGAAACTTACGGTCTCGAAGACCGTCGGATCGGGCCAGAAGGAGACTGCCGAGCCGGTGGCGGCGGTCGGCTCCCCCTTCTCCAGCGGCGTCGGCTTCGAGTCCGTGTACGACTGCCGCCAGAAGTAGCCGTCCTTCTGGATCTCGACAGCCATCCGGGTGGAGAGGGCGTTCACGACCGACACACCGACGCCGTGCAGACCACCGGAGACGGCGTACGCCTTGCCGTCAAACTTGCCACCGGCGTGCAGCACGGTCAGCGCCACCTCCACACCCGGCTTCTTGAGCTTCGGGTGCGGGTCGACCGGGAAACCACGGCCGTTGTCGGTGACCCGAACCCCACCGTCAGCGAGCAGCACCACGTCGATGGTGTCGCAGTGCCCGGCCAGCGCCTCGTCCACCGCGTTGTCCACCACCTCCCACACCAGGTGGTGCAGGCCACGCTCGCCGGTGGACCCGATGTACATACCGGGGCGCTTACGGACCGCCTCCAACCCTTCGAGGACAGTGATCGACTCTGCGCCGTACTCCTGCTTGTCCTGCGCTGCCACCCTCGGCCACTTTCTCGCGTCGGCCACACCACTGGCGCGACCGGTCACGGGGTTCGGCGGACAGAACGCGACGTCGGGCGCGCGGACCGACACCGGAGAGTGGTCCGGGCCGGGGTCGAACGCGCCGGCCGCCGCGGGTGCCCGCGGATCGCGATCGGCTCGACCTGATGTGCAACGATGATCTCGGGCCCATGCTGGCCCCGGGTTTCATCGCTCCGCACCGGGTCTTCGTCTCAGGCCCAATCCTACTGTGCGTCGGCGACAGATCCACCACTCGGCACCCCTTGCGCGGCAGCTGAGACCTTCATAGCCGGCCGACTGCTCACTCCACGACTCCCCCTACGTGCACCGAGCCGGCCGCAGGCTCGCACCGGCCGGCGCCACCCCCGCCCAATGTGTGTCCATCCCGCGATCAACTCCAGCTTGATCTTTGCCGGCTGGAACCGGACGATCAACGCGTTCGTACGGAGATGGGCTTGAGAGGTGACACCAGATGGGGCTGGACAACGTCGTGGTGAACTGGCCGCGGACCGGCCGCTTCTACGAACCGGTCGCGCCGGCGGAGTTCGTGGACTTCGGCGAGATCGTCGATATGCCGCAGGTCTCCACACCGACCGCCGCGCTCGCCGAGCTGATCGCCAAGACCGGCACGGTCCGGGCAACCGCGTACACCGAGCTGGTCGATCTGATCCTCGGCCTAGAAAATGTGCTGTACGCCACAGAGAGCTCGGAGGGGGACGAGGACCCGGTAATCGACCCGGACGGCTGCGGGTGGATCGCCGACGGAGTCGAGCGGTTCGTGGCGCGGCACCGAGCAGTCGGCGAGGCAGTCACCTTCGAGACCGTCAGCGAGGTGCTTCGCGCGATACTCGGCGACGGACGCCTGGCCGAGCAGCAGCTGCGTTGGCTGGACAGCCGGCTGGACCGGCTCCGCGACGACAACGGAGCCCCGCCGCAGTGGACCTTCACCTGCGCGGAGCTGAGCGTCCTCGCCGCCTTCTACCGCCGCTGCGCCGAACGGGGCTTCGCGGTCTACGCCGAATCGGTGGCACCCCGCCGGGCCGTTCAGCCGTAGGTGTCCCGGGGGCCACGGCCCCGCACCCGACGAGGGCCACGCGACCAGGACGGTGCGGCCGGACCGTGGATGTGCAGCCGACGTACGACGTTGTGGCCCACCTCGCTGGCGATCTGCTGCAGCAGCGAGCCGGCGAGCAGCCGGAGCTGGGTGGCCCAGGCGGTCGAGCGCGCCTCCACGGTCAGCTCGCCCCCCTCCAGCTTCACCGGCCGGCTGTGTTGGGCCACATCCGGGCCGACCACCCGTTCCCAGGCACCGAAGACCGTGGCCTCGGCCGCCGGTTGCTGCCAGCCTCGGGCCTTCACCAGCCGGTCCAGCACCGCGCCGAGTGGCTGCGGGTCGCGCGGGTCCGGTCCCGGGCCGGAATAGCCCCGCGGCCGTCGCCCCCCGCCGCTCGCCCCGCTGTTGCGGCTGCGTCGTTGCGGCTGCGTCGCCTGACGCCGCGCCTTCGCCGCATCCAGCACGGCCCGCGCGAGCTGTGGCCCGGCCGGTGCCTCCGCCCCGGTGTCCGCTGGCGGGGCCGCCCCGTCCGCTCCGGTATCCCCCGCCGCACGGGGTCCGGCGGTGGGTTCCGCCTCATCCGACACGCTGCACCTCCCCGTCGCGGACAACGAACCGCGCGCCGTGCAGACGCGCGGGGAGATCTTCTACCACCGCACAGGTCACCAGGAGTTGGCTCGCCGCACCGACCAGCTCGGCGAGGCGGTCCCGCCGGCCGGTGTCCAGCTCGGCGAAGACGTCGTCCAGCACCAGCACCGGCTCGATCCCGTCAGCGCGCAGTAGGTCGTACCCGGCCAGCCGAAGCGCCAACGCCAACGACCAGGACTCGCCGTGGCTGGCGTACCCCTTCGCGGGCAGTGGCCCCAGCGTGAGGGTGAGGTCGTCCCGGTGCGGGCCGACCAGGGTGGTCCCCCGCTCGATCTCGGCTGCCCGGCCGGCGGCGAGCGCATCGCTCAGCGCCGCGGTCAGCTCTGCCCGGTCAGCGGTTGGGCCGGCCGATTCGACCGACGATCGGTACGTGATGCCGGCCGCGCCCCTACCGGCGGCCACCGCGTCGTACGCCCGGGTGACGTGGGGGGTGAGTGCGGCGACCAGGTCGAGCCGACCGGCCAGCAGCTCGGCACCGTGCCGCGCGAGGTGCTCGTCCCAGACCGCGAGGGTGGAGAGGTCCCCGCCGCGGGTCCCGCCGGTCTTACGTGCCAGGTACGCGGTGCGCAGCAGCGCGTTCCGCTGCCGAAGCACCCGTTCGTAGTCGGCCCGCACCCCGGCGAACCGGGGCTGCCGGAGTACCAGCAGATCGTCGAGGTAGCGGCGCCGCTGCGCCGGGTCGCCCCGGACCAGCTCCAGGTCCTCCGGGGCGAAGAGCACCAGCCGCAGGGCACCGAGCACGTCCCGGGCCCGCCGGGCCGGCGACCGGCCGAGCCGGGCCCGGTTGGCCCGCCCCGGAACGATCTCCAGCTCGACCAGCAGCTCCCGCCCCTCGTGCACCACGGTGCAGCGGATGATCCCCGCGGTGGCACCCATCCGGACCAGCGGGGCGTCCGTGGCGACCCGGTGGGAGTCCAGGGTCGCCACATAGCCGAGCGCCTCGATCAGGTTGGTCTTGCCGACCCCGTTCGCACCGACCAGGACGTTCGCCCCCGGTTCAAAATCCACTCCGACCTGCTCGTACGAGCGGAAGTCGACGAGTTCCAGCCGGCGGACGTACACGGGCGGTGGGGCCGTCAGCGCTTGCGAACGGCGTGCCCGCCGAACTGCTGGCGCAGCGCGGCGACGGCCTTCATCGCGGGTGAGTCATCCTCCCGGGAGGTGAAGCGGGCGAAGAGCGCGGCGGCGATGACGTTCATCGGAACGGCGAGCCGGACCGCCTCGTCCACGGTCCAGCGCCCCTCGCCGGTGTCCTCGGTGTAGGGGCTCAACTCGGCCAGCTCCGGGTCCTCATCGAGTGCCCGGTCGAGGAGGTCGAGCAGCCAGGAGCGGACGACCGTGCCCTCCCGCCAGGACTTGAAGACACCCGGGACATCGGTGACCAGCTCGGACTTGGCCAGCAGTTCGTAGCCCTCGGCGTAGGCGTGCATGAGACCGTACTCGACGCCGTTGTGCACCATCTTGGCGTAGTGCCCGGCACCGACCGGACCAGCGTGCACGAAGCCGAAGTCTCCGGCCGGCTTCAACGCGTCGAAGATCGGCATCAGCCGGTCAACGTGTTCCTGGGCACCGCCGACCATGAGGGCGTACCCGTTCTGCCGGCCCCAGACGCCACCGGAAACCCCGGCGTCGACGTACCCGATGCCGTGCTCGTTCAGCCGCTCGGCGCGCGGGGCATCGTCGCTGAACCGCGAGTTGCCACCATCAACGATGATGTCGCCGGCGTCGAGCACCTCCGCCACCTTGTCGATGGTCTCGTCGGTGACGGCGGCGGGGACCATGACCCACACCGCGCGGGGCGCGTCCAGCTTCCGCGCCATCTCCGCCAGGCTGGTGACGTCGCTCAGCTCGGCCTGGTTGTCGTAGCCGATCACCTCATGCCCGGCGGCCCGCAGCCGCTCCCGCATGTTGCCGCCCATCCGGCCGAGCCCTACCAGGCCGAGCTGCATTGTCCGTACCTCCGTGCGTTTGTGGTTCGTCTCGGGTGCGATCAGCGGGAGACGCGGATCGGCATGATGAGGTAGCGGTACCCGGGAACGATCTCACCATCCTCATCGACGGGAGAAATCACCGCCGGCTTGAAGGCGTCAACGAACGACAGTACGGCGAACTGGGTCCCCATGTTCGAGAGACCGTCGATCAGGTATTGGGGGTTGAAGCCGACGGTGAGCGGATCACCACTGAAGGTGGCCTCCATCGCCTCGCTGGCGCGGGCCTCCTCGGTGCCACCGGCCTCGACCACCAGTCCGTCACCGCTCAGGCTCAGCAGCACCGGAGTGGTGCGTTCGGCGACGAGCGCGACCCGCTTGACGACCTCGATAAGCGCGCTGACCGGCACCTGGGCCTGCGCGTTCTGGGTGGCCGGGAAGAGCGAGCGCACCGGCGGGTAGTTGGCGCCGTCGAGGAGTCGGCTGGTGGTCCGCCGGGGGCCGCCAACGAAACCGATCATGCCCTCGCCCGCCGCCCCCTGGGAGAGCGCCATGGTTACCTGGCCGCCGAGCGGCCCTAGGGCCTTGGCGGTGTCGTGCAGGGTGCGGGCCGGCACCAGCGCGTTGAGGCTGATCTCCGGGTCTTCCGGGTGCCACTCGATCTCGCGCAGGGCGAGGCGGTAGCGGTCGGTGGCGAGCATGGCCAACGTGCCCCCGGAGAGCTCCAGTCGGACGCCGGTCATCATCGGCAGGGTCTCGTCCCGGCCGGCTGCCACGGCTACCTGGGCAACAGCGGCGGCGAACGCAGCGGCGTCGATGGTGCCAGCGCTGACCGGCATCTCCGGGAGCGTCGGATAGTCCTCGACCGGCATGGTGGGCAGCGTGAACCGGGCGCTGCCGCAGACGAGCTCGAGGTGGGCGCCAACCGCCGCGATGTCGACCGGCTTGGCCGGCAGTGCCTTGGTGATCTCAGCAAGGAGCCGGCCGGAGACCAGGGCCGCGCCGTCGGCGTCCCCCTGCACTTCGACGGTCACCTGGCTGGAGACCTCGTAGTCGAAGCCAGAGACCTGCAGGTTGCCGTCGGTGACCCGGAGCAGTACTCCGGCGAGCACCGGTACCGAAGGACGGCTCGGCAGGCTCTTTGCGGTCCAGGCCACGGCCTCGGCGAGCGCGTCGCGCTCTACTCGGAACTTCATCAATGCCTCCGCGTCAACGTCAGCGCCAACTCTCTCATGCCGACCGCTGCCTGCCGACCCGCCGGGGCGTGCCGGTTCTCCTGGCACCTTAGGGCGCGTGGGCATTGGCGGTACGCCCGGCCCCACGCACGTCCAGGTGCGGCTGACCGGCTGCAGCGGTCTGCGGCCCGATCCACAGGAAGTCCAACGGTGATGATTGGTTTTTGTTGTCTTTAGAGATCTAACTCATCGTCTTCGTCGCACCTGTGCAAACTGTGGAGAACCTGTGTTGATCCTGGTCAGCCCGGGTGTCCACCGGTGGGTTTCCTGTGGAGAACCCGGGGGAAAACCCGGGCGGTCATCCACAGGCCAGAGTTATCCCCAGCCCGTCCACCGTTGTCCACCGGTTATCCACCGGTTATCCACCGACTTCTTCCCCAGACCTGTGGATCGTCGCTCGTAGCTCGACCCGAGTTATCCCCAGAACCTTCAACAGCCTGTCCACACCCAGCTCGCCTCCGGTGGACAACGACCTCGTTATCCCCAAGCGTCCACAGCACTACCCCCAGGTTTTTCCACAACCTGTGGATAACAAGGGGCGAAGGCTCCCACGTTCTCCACCGACGGAGGCGGAGGCTGTGGACAACGAACGGGGCTTCTCGGTCCCGAGGGGTGGCCCGGATCCGGCCCACCGCCCAGATCCGGGTCCCGTAGTTCGGTCCGGTGGGGGTTGGTGGGGCGCCGAGGGAGCGCCGCGGTGGTGCCGGTTCGGTGGCTCAGCGGGTGGCTCAGCGGTTCGGGGCAGCCCGCCGACAGGCGGGGCGGCGGCGGGGCCTCAGATGTTCTGCTTGATCCGGTTGGTCAGCTCGGCGATCTGGTTGTAGAGCGATCGCCGCTCGGCCATCTGCTGACGGATCTTGCGGTCGGCGTGCATGACCGTGGTGTGGTCGCGTCCTCCGAATGCCTGTCCGATTCGGGGCAGCGACAGGTCGGTCAGCTCCCGGCACAGGTACATGGCGACCTGGCGGGCGTTGACGAGCACCCGCGAGCGGGAGTGCCCACGCAGGTCCTCCAGACTGACCCCGAAGTAGTCGGCGGTCGCCACCATGATCTGGTCGGCGGTGATCTCTGGTCCGGTGCCGTCCGGGATGAAGTCCCGCAGCACCTCCTCGGCCAGCGACAACTCCACCGACGACCGGGTGAGGCTGGCGAACGCGGTGACCCGGATCAGCGCGCCCTCAAGTTCTCGGATCGAGCTCGACACCCGGGACGCGATGAACTCGAGTACGTCCGGCGGGGCGAACAGCCGCTCCTGGGCGGCCTTCTTCTGCAGGATCGCGATCCGGGTCTCCAGGTCTGGCGGCTGGATGTCGGCGAGCAGACCCCACTCGAACCGGGTCCGCAACCGGTCCTCCAGGGTCGCCAGCTGCCTCGGTGATCGGTCGGAGGTGATCACGATCTGCTTGTTGGCGTTGTGCAGTGTGTTGAAGGTGTGGAAGAACTCCTCCTGCGTCCGCTCCCGGTTCTCCAGGAACTGGATGTCGTCGATCAAGAGGATGTCGACATCCCGGTACCGGCGCTGGAAGGCACTGATCTTGTCGTCGCGCAGCGAGTTGATGAAGTCGTTGGTGAACTCCTCGGTCGAGACGTACCGGACCGAGTTGGCGTTGCCGAGCGTGGTGGCGTAGTGGCCGATCGCGTGTAGCAGGTGCGTCTTGCCCAGCCCGGAGCTGCCGTAGATGAACAGCGGGTTGTACGCCTTCGCCGGTGACTCGGCGACCGCCACCGAAGCCGCATGGGCGAATCGGTTGGACGAACCGATGACGAACGTTTCGAACATGTATTTCGGGTTGAGCCGGTTGCCACCGCCGTCGGCTGGCGTTGGCAACCGGCGGTCCTCGCGACCACCGGGCCGGGGCAGGTGCTCCACCCGCCCCGGCCCGCTGTCGGTACCGAGTTCCCGGGGCAGTGCCGGCCCCCCGCGCTGGTCCGCCGCCTCTGCTCGGTAGCGGACGTCGAAGGGGCGTTCGGACATTGGTGGGCCCAGTCGGGCCTGCTCGTCAACATCGCGTCGCTCGCCTCGGGGCGGCCCGCCGAAAGCGGAGCCGAACAACGGCTCCTGGCCGTCCTGGGACACCGGCGTCGGCTGCTCGCCGTACGAACCGGCGGACACCGCGGCGCGGCGCTCCGGTTGGGCCTGCCCGGGAATAAGCGGGAACTGTTGGTCCACGCCGTGGTCCAGGCTCCCTCCAGCGGCACCACCGGTGGCGCCGCTGGGCAGCGGGCCGACCTCTGGGCTGGGGGCGCTGTGGTAGATGGTGCCGGCCGGGCGGCCGGAGCCGTCTTCCGGCGCTCGCACTGTGACAGCGACCTGGATGGGCCGCCCCAGCCGGCGGGTGAGCGCCTCGGTGATCGCTGGGCGGAGCCGGGACTCGATGACATCTCGGGTGAAGGCGTCCGGGACGGAGACCAGCGCGGTGTCCTCGACGATGGCGCGGAGCCGGGTCAGCCGTAGGTAGGCCCGCTGCTGCGCGGAGACGATCTCGTCGGCCAGCTCGTCGGTCGCCGCCGTCCACACCGCGGCAAGGTCGGTTGTATCCGTCACCGTCGTGCCACCCCCTCGCCTCTGTTCCCGGACGCCGCCGTCCTCCCCGTCGGTCGTCCCGGGCCCGCCGGTTCACGCGGTGCTGTCCCCGCCCCGGCTGACCGAACGACCCTTGTCCACAAGTTATCCACAGCCTGTGTGGGTACCGGTTGTGGCCGCCCCGCATGTGGGTCAGACCTCCCCCGGTACGAGCGGGCGCTGAAGCGGGTCATCTTGCCGAACGATCCACCGCCCGAATCGGTCTTGCCTGCCGACGGCGACCACAGCCGGACGGCCCCGGGCTTCCGACAGCCACTCGCGATTTGGGCCGACAGCCCTACACCGCAATCGGGCACGGTAACAGCGATGTCCGGACGCCATCAACAGCAGACGTACGCCGACCGTCGGCGGCAGCAGCGGAAACGTCGGAACGACCGGTGTCGGGCCAGCCGGTGGGAGCGTTGACGCTCGTGGTGCCCCCTGCGTACGCTGGAGCGGCTGCTCTCTCACCCTCTGCTAGGGTGATGGATGCTTGCTGTCCGCAGCGTCGGGCAGCGTTTGATCGGGGGCGCCGCGAAGGTGTTCCGGATCATCACCCGGTTCGGATCATGACACGACCCGGATCGTGACACGACCTGAAACTGGGACGACCTCGGACCAGACGCGACCCCGGCGATCCCTCGCCCAGGGGTAGGACAACGGAGAGCCTGACGTGAGCAAGCGCACCTTCCAGCCGAACAACCGCCGGCGCGCGAAGACCCACGGCTTCCGGCTGCGCATGCGCACCCGTGCCGGCCGCGCCATCATCTCGACCCGTCGCAGCAAGGGCCGCGCTCGCCTGGCGGCCTGAGGTCGCCAGGTCCGATCGGCAGGGCGTGGAGAGTCGTGCTGACCGCCGCGCAGCGTCTGCGGCGTAGCACTGACTTCGCCGCGGCGGTCCGTGGTGGCCGACGCGTCGGGCGCGGCGTGGTCGTCGTCCATCTGACCTCGCCCGGCACCCCACCGGAGATCTCTTCGACAAAGCCGGCGCGGGACACTGGTGCGGAGCAGACAGCCGCACCAGCCCGCGCCGGCTTCGTCGTCTCCAAGGCGGTTGGCAACGCCGTCGTCCGGAACACTGTCCGCCGCCGGCTGCGGCACCTGGTCCGGGAGCGACTCCCGGGACTGCCGGCCGGGAGCACCCTCATCGTCCGTGCCCTGCCCGCCGCGGCGCACCGGTCGTACCAACGACTCGGTGTTGATCTCGATGCCGCGATCGCGGCCGCACGCGCCCCCCGCGGGCGGCGGTCCCGGTGAGTTCGACACCCGATCCGGCACCGCCGAGCTCACTCGGTGCCCGGGTGCTGGCCGGGCCCATCATCGCGTACCGTCGGTGGATAAGTCCGGCGTTGCCGGCCCGCTGTCGGTTCTACCCGTCGTGCAGCGCGTACGCCCTGGAGGCGGTGACCCGCCACGGCCCGGTTCGGGGAGCCGGCCTGACGGTCCGGCGGCTGATGCGTTGCCACCCCTTCCACCCGGGTGGATTCGATCCGGTGCCGGAGCCGGACGGTCGCCGCCGCGCCGATGTGACTGGAGTCTGAGAATTGCTCGACCCTATCTATATAACGATCTCGTGGATCCTGCTGCGCTGGCACCAGCTCTGGGACGCCATCGGGGTGCCGGAAGGCGTGGTGCTCGGCACCAACTGGTCCTGGATCCTGGCCGTCATCTTCCTGGTGGTCACCGTCCGGGTGATCCTCTTCCCGGTCTTCGTCAAGCAGATCAAGTCACAGCGGGCGATGCAGGCGCTGCAACCGCAGGTCAAGGCGCTGCAGGAGAAACACAAGGGTGACCGGGAGACGCTCCAGAAGGAGATGATGGAGCTCTATCGGAAGGAAAAGGCGAACCCGCTCATGGGCTGCCTTCCGATGTTCCTCCAGATTCCGGTCTTCCTCGGCCTGTTCCACGTGCTCCGCCGGCTCAACCCGGACAAGCCACTGGACA
Organism: Salinispora goodfellowii; assembly: GCF_059570675.1. NCBI lineage: Bacteria > Bacillati > Actinomycetota > Actinomycetes > Micromonosporales > Micromonosporaceae > Salinispora > Salinispora goodfellowii. The sequence continues at coordinate 107,840 of NZ_JCANTD010000007.1, forward strand.
AGAAGACGCTCTACGGCTGGACGGTCGACCAGTTCGACAGCGCGTCGATCGCGAAGCTCTTCACCGCGCCGATCGCCGGCAAGTTCGGCTCCTCCCCCGCGGAACTGGACGCGCTGGGTGCCGACGGCACCACCGTCAAGATCATGGCCGGCATTCTGGTGCTGGTGATGATGGGCACCACCTACCTGACCAGCCGCCAGATGATCCTCAAGACCGGCTGGGCCGAGGACCCGCAGCAGCGGATGATCCAGCGGTTGATGCTCTACGGCATTCCGGCGTCGCTGCTCATCTCCGGCGCGATCTTCCCGATCGGTGTGATCATCTACTGGGTCACCAACAACATGTTCACGCTGGCCCAGCAGCAGTGGGTGTTGCGTAAGTTCCCGCCGCCGCCGAGCGCGAAGTCCAGCACCACTGGTACGCGTGGCCCGGTGCGACCGGCGAAGAGCGGTGGCCTCTTCGGCCGCGGCAAGTCCGCCCCTTCTGCCGACACCCAGCCGGCCGCGACCAAGGCCGCCGCCCCGAAGCCGGGTGCCAAGCCCACCAGCCAGAAGAAGGGCCAGCCCGCGAACCAGAAGGGGCAGCCGGCCAGTCAGAAGGCCCAGCCCACGGGCCAGAAGGCCCAGCCCGCGAACCAGAAGGGGCAGCCGGCCAATCAGAAGGCCCAGCCCGCCAGCCAGAAGAAGGGCCAGCCCGCGAACCAGAAGGGCCGTCCCGCTAAACGGCAAGGCTGATCCGACCGGTGTTCGGCGGTGTCTACCTTGGTGCCGCCGCCGGTGGGCAATACGCCGCCGCGCCCTGCGGCCACGGGCGAGACTGCCCCGATAGACCTACCCGTGGTGCCGGCGTTCCCGCCGGCCCCGGGAGACCAGCGGACCCGACGGTCCGGCCGAGTGAGTACGGAGGAGACCGTGACCGAGACCAGCACGCCCCGCGCTGACGAGTCCCAGGACGCCGAGGGGACGGAGACGACAGCGAAGGGCCAGACCGAGGCGGCCGAGGCCGAAGCCGGCGGCACGGAGCAGCGGTCCACCGGTGAGAGCGATCTGTTCCGGCAGAGTGAGATCGCCGCCGACTACGTGGAGGGCCTGCTCGACATCCTCGACTACGACGGGGACATCGACGAGCTGGTCTCCGGTGGGCGTCCGGTCGTGGAGGTGGTTGGCAGCCGACTCCAGAGCCTGGTGGGTCAGCGCGGCGCCACGTTGGAGGCACTGCAGGAACTCACCCGACTCGCGGTCTTCCGGCAGACCGGAACCCCCAGCCGACTGCTGCTCGACGTGGGCGGCTACCGGGCGGGCCGTCGTAAGGAGCTCGCCGCGGTGGCGAAGAACGCCGTCGAGAAGGTCAAGGAGTACGGCGAGTCGGTGCGGCTGGAGCCGATGTCCGCCTTCGAACGCAAGTGTGTGCACGATGTGGTCAACGCCATCGACGGGGTGGCGAGCGAGTCTGAGGGCGTCGAGCCGAGTCGGCGCATCATTGTTCGGCCAGCGGACTGAGCGGGTGACTCACGACGCGCGCGCGTCCGGCCCGGGTGGTACGCCGCCCGGTCCGGTGCCTGTCGGCGATCGCCCCGCTCCGGCCGAGGCGGATGCCATCCCACCCCCGGAACTGGCCTCCGTGGCCCGGACGCTCTTCGGCGACCGGCTGGGCCTAGCTGTTGCGTACGCGGGCCTGTTGGTGACCGACGGGGTGGTCCGGGGCCTCATCGGCCCGCGGGAGGCACCGCGGATCTGGGATCGGCATCTGCTCAACTGCGCGGCGGTGGCGGAGCGGATTCCGTCCGGTGCGGCGGTGCTTGACGTGGGTAGCGGTGCCGGACTGCCGGGCCTTGTGCTCGCCATCGCTCGGCCGGATCTCTCGGTCACCCTGGTCGAGCCGCTGGCCCGTCGCACCGCCTTCCTCGTCGAGGCGGTGGCGCAGCTCGACCTGGCGGCCTCGGTCCGGGTTGTCCGGGGCCGGGCCGAGGAGATCGCCTCCGGTGGTGGTGGAGTCGAGCCGCTCACCGGTGATGTGGTGACCGCTCGGGCGGTGGCGCCGCTGGATCGGCTCGCCCGGTGGTGCCTTCCGCTGGCGGTGCCGGGCGGAAGGCTGGTCGCCCTCAAGGGAGTCTCGGCAGCGGAGGAGGCCGCCGAGCATGCCGTCGTCGTGGATCGGCTTGGCGGCGGCGCGCCGGAGGTGCACCACTGCGGTGCGGGCGTTGTGGAGCCACCGACGACGGTGATCGAGATCGTTCGGGAGCGGGTGGTGGCACCGCCGCGACCCAAGCCCACGAAGCGTTCCCGTGGTGGTCGGCGGCGCTGAGTCGTCGGTGGTATTTCGCATCACCGGCCTCCTGATCTCCGAGGCCGTGCCGGGCGGTGCTGGAATCGGAGCCATCGGCCACCGCCGGCCTGGCGGACTGCTCAGTGGTCTGCCGGTGTTCGGCGGATCCGGCTCGCGGCTGCGTCGTTGAAATAGGTACGGGTGGCAGGTGAGCTGTGCAGCCCGACGTGGACCGAGCACTCCCAACCCCCGTAGGCTGGCCGCGCGTCGATATTGTGGAGCGGGGGTGCCGGGCACTCGCCGGATTCCGACCGCTTCCAACGGGTCGCTCAGGGTGTGACCACCCGAGCGAGCCGTTGACAGGATGCGGACCGACCATCCGAAGCCGGGCAGGGATGACAGGTGCATGACGACGGCAGGTACGACGATCCGCGCGCGACCGGGTCAACGGGTGACCTGGTTTCACGTGAAACCGACGATCCCGGTTGGGTACCCCCCAGCCCTCCCGTCAGCCCGCCCGTCCGAGCGTCGCAGGACGATACCTTCCGGCGAGCGGCGCCAACTCCGGGACATTCCCGCCCTTCGTCGCCGGAAGTATCGTTGAGCCGCAGTACCGGGGATAGTTCCCGGGTCGGCGATCCGCCGGTGGCCGAGCAGGCCGCGTCGGTACGGGGAAAGACAGTCGCGTCGACATGCGTCGAGGTGGCTGTGCCGCAGCAGGAAGCGCCGGGGCGGCCGGCCGAACCGACCAAGGCTCCGAACCTGCCCTCCGGGCCGGACGGGGTTGATGACACGTACGTTTCACGTGAAACACCGACGCGCGAAGAGGATGACCCACCGTTGGCGATGGAAGCTATGCGCGCCGTGCAGATCCTGAACCCGAGCGGCGAGGTGACGATGCCTCGCCCAGACCGGACCCGGGTCATGTGCGTCGCGAACCAGAAGGGCGGCGTTGGAAAAACCACCACGACGGTGAACCTGGCAGTGGCGCTGGCGCTGCACGGGAACCGGGTGCTGGTGGTTGACCTCGATCCGCAGGGCAACGCGTCTACCGGACTCAACGTCCCGCACCACACTGGGGTGCCGGACGTGTACGACTGCCTGATCAATGGCTTGCCCTTGGCGGATGTCGCCCAGTCGGTCGAGGGAATCCCCAGTCTGTGGTGTGTACCCGCCACGATCGACCTGGCCGGCGCCGAGATCGAACTGGTCTCTGTGGTTGCTCGGGAGTCGCGGCTGGCCCGCGCCATCACCGGCTACCCGGGCCACTTCGACTACGTCCTCATCGACTGCCCGCCGTCGCTTGGTCTGCTCACGGTGAATGCGTTGGTTGCCGCGGAGGAGGTACTCATCCCGATCCAGTGTGAGTACTACGCGCTGGAGGGGCTGAACCAACTGATCAACAACATCAACCTCGTCCGGCAGCACCTCAACCCCCGACTGGACGTCTCCACCATCCTGCTGACGATGTACGACCGGCGTACGCGGCTGGCGGACGCCGTGGAGCAGGATGTCCGCAACCACTTTGGGGACAAGGTGCTCCAGGCGGTCATCCCGCGTAACGTCCGGGTATCCGAGGCACCCAGCTACGGCCAGTCCGTGATGACCTACGATCCCGGGTCCCGGGGGGCGACGAGCTACTTCGAGGCCGCCCAGGAGATCGCTGAGCGGGGCATCAAGGCCGAGGTGAGCCGCAATGCGTAGCGCGGACAGGCCACGGGGAGGCCAGGCATGAAGAATCGTCCCAAGGGTGGGCTCGGTCGAGGGCTGGGCGCCCTCATTCCGACCGAGGCGGCGGCACCCGCCCCAGTCGTCAGTAACCCAGCGGTGACACCGACCGCCGGTCTGGCGGCGGTGAGTACGCCGCCACCGGCGGCCGACTCACTCAGCCCGGTCCCGGGTGCTCGCTTCGCCGAAATACCGGTCGACGCGATTGTTCCCAACCCCAAGCAGCCGCGGCAGGTCTTCGACGAGGACGCGCTGGAGGAGCTGAAGTTCTCCATCCAGGAGGTCGGCTTCCTCCAGCCAATCGTTGTCCGCCAGCTCGACGACGAGAAGTTCGAACTCGTCATGGGTGAGCGCCGCTGGCGGGCCGCACAGGCGGTTGGTCGAAGCTCCATACCGGCGATCGTGCGGGATACCCGGGATGATTCGATGCTCCGGGACGCGTTGCTGGAGAACATTCACCGCGCCAACCTGAACCCGCTGGAAGAGGCGGCGGCGTACCAGCAACTGTTGGACGAGTTCGGTGCCACGCACGAGGAGCTGGCCCGGCGGATCGGCCGGAGCCGGCCGCAGATCTCCAACACGATCCGGCTGCTCAACCTCCCTGCCCAGGTGCAGCGCCGGGTCGCCGCCGGAGTTCTCTCTGCCGGCCATGCCCGAGCGCTGTTGAGCCTGGACAATCCAGAGGCGCAGGAGCGACTAGCCCAACGCATCGTCGCCGAGGGACTGTCTGTGCGGGCAACTGAGGAGGTGGTGGCGCTCTCGCTCAGCGACGACACCAGCGAGAAGGAAGCGCCGAAGCGGCGGCCGAAGCCGCATGCACCCGCACTGACTGATCTCGCCGATCGGCTTTCCGACCGCTTCGACACCAGGGTCAAGGTCGACATCGGCCGGAGCAAGGGGAAGATCACGATCGAGTTCGGCAGTGTGGACGACCTGGAGCGGATCGTCGACATCATCGGGGTCGAGCGGGAGCAGCCCGAGGACTGACCGAAGGTCGACTTCCGCCCTGAGTATCGCCCCCGTTTCACGTGAAACGGGGGCGGTTGTCGTTACGACCTGGGGAGTGGCTCGACCTGTGGATCAGTGGGACCGCCTCAGGTCGGCGCTGCGCCTTACCCATTGCCTCGGCCACCCCCCTCCGCCCGCCCCTCCGCCCGCCTGTCCGCCCGCCCGCCTGCCTGCCTGTCCGCCCGTCCATCCGCTTGGCCACTCGAACCGATCCGCTCACGCGGATCTGCCGGCTCGGAAGTGCCTGTTGGGCGACTGTTTCCCCGTGCCTCATGTCGGTTCGCGACCGAATGCGCCTACCCACCGGCCCCCGCGACTCTGACCACCGATGTCGGCGCCGGGTGGTGCAGAAGTCTCGTCCCCAACGTTATCCACAGCAGTTGTCCACAGGTTGCGCTGTTTCACGTGAAACAGCGCCTCAACCGCGGTGTTGACCTGTGGAAGATGGCTGTGGATAACCTCCGACCTCCTGTGGATAACGTTGGAGGTGGGTGGACGGCGGTTGATTCGATCCGACGGATCGACGGTCGAAGGAGGTGGGGACAGTCGTCCCGGAAACAGTTAGGGTCACCCTCGTGCCCGACACCCCTCCCTCAGTGCCGAACTTCACCCAATGGCCTTCCTTCCCCTTCGAGGGCGATCTCCGCGTCAAACAACTTGATGACCCGGTCGCTACCGAGCCGCCCCGTCGCGGCGAAGGCGACCGGGAATGCACCGCTTGTGGCGCCCCCGATGAGGCGTACATCTGGGTTGGCGAGCGGTGGCGGGTCCGTGCGATGGATCGACCTACCGGGCTGCCGATGGTGTTGATCCTGGAATCCCGCTCACACTTGGATCTAGGTGACCTACCGAATCTGCTCGCGGCCGAGCTCGGCGTGCTGACGGTCCGGTTGGAGCGCGCCATCCGCTCCCTCGACGGCGTGTCCCGGGTGCATGTGAACCGCTGGGGCGACGGATCCGCGCACCTACACCTCTGGTTTCTCGCCCGGCCGTACGGTCAGCTCCAACTCCGGGGGACCTTCCTGCCCCTGTGGGATTCGATTCTGCCGCCGATCCCCGAGTCGACCTGGCGGGAGAATCTCGCCCTCGTCGCCGCCTGGTTGGCGGATTTCGGTGGACGCCAACTGGCCGAACCGCCTCGCATCCAGTGGCAGGCGCCGGCCAGTTTCGGGGCGGTGGAGGCCACGGAGGAGGTAGAGGCCACGGAGGAGGTAGGGGCCGCGGATGCGATAGCGGGCGCGGAGACCGCGGAAGCCGTCGAGACTGTGGAGACCGCTGTGGACGCAGAAAGCTCGGCTTCCGCCACCAGGCAGCAGAATCCGACAAGTAGCGGCCCTGTGGCGGGTAGCGGCGGCTCGGCGGAGACTGCCGGTGCGGCGGGGTCCGACGCGGCGCCGGGCGAGGAGAGCGACGGAGAGAGCGGCCGGGAGAGCGACGGAGAGAGCGACCGGGAGAGCGACGCAGCGAGCGACCGGGAGGCCGGGAGTGTGGCGGCTAGCGCCGGTGCTGACGTTCCGGCGGGCGGTGCTGATGCTGGTGTCGGCGCTCCGGAGAGTGAGTCTTCCTCGTCCCCGCTCGCTGTGGATCCGGGACCTCCGATGGAGGGTGCGGGAGCCCCGAACCGCACCGAAAGTGAGGAGGCCGGGTCGGGCGGCGCGGTCGGCGAGGCCCCTGTGGGCCGCGCTGACTCCGGTGCACCGGAGAAGGCCGATGCTGCTCCGCCACCGCCATCAGCACCGAACGCGGTCCCGTCCTGACGCGGCCCGCCAACGACGACCGCGCTTCGCCGGCTCAGGCTGCCCGAGCAGCAGCCTGGGAAACCAGGGTCCCGATCATTCGACCGAAGTCGAGACCGGCGGCCTGAGCCGCGAGCGGTAGCAGCGAGGTCTCCGTCATGCCGGGCGCGACGTTCACCCCGAGTACGTGCGGCTGACCGTCGGCATCGATGACTAGGTCGACCCGGCTGAGGTCGCGCAACCCGAGCGCGGTGTGGGCGGCGACGGCGAGTTCGGCGACCGCCCCGGCCACCTCGGCGGCCAGTCGGGCCGGGGTGTGCCATGTGGTACGGCCGGCCGTGTATCGGGCGGCGTAGTCGTAGACGCCGTTCCGGGGCACGATCTCCACCGCCGGCAGGGCCTGCGGTCCTGCACCGAGGTCGATCACGGATACTGCCACGTCTGTCCCGGGTAGGTAGCGTTCGACGAGGGCGGTGGAGTCGTACGCGAAACAACCGACCATCGCGGCGGGGAGGGCGCCGCTGTCCCGAACCACGGCGGCACCCAGACCCGACCCACCCTGTGCGGGCTTCACCATCAGTGGGAGGCTCAGCCGGTCGACGATGCGATCCAGCACCGCCACCGCACCAAGTTCGGAGAAGCGGTCATGGGGTAGGGCCACCCAGTCCGGAGTGGGGATGTGCGCCTCTCGAAGCACGGTCTTGGCCGAGGGCTTGTCCCAGGCGCGGCGGGACGCGCGGGCGTCGCAGCCGACGTACGGGACGTCACAGAGGTCCAGCACGCCGCGGAGGGAACCGTCCTCGCCGGTGGCGCCGTGCAGCGCGATGACCACCGCGTCCGGCGGGTCAGCGACGAGCGCCGGCAGCAGGGCGACGTCCGCGTCGCGTAGCTCCGCCTCCACGCCCACCGCGCGTAGCGCGTCGAGGACCCGGCGGCCGGATCGTAGCGAGACGTCCCGTTCATAGGAGAGCCCGCCGCCGAGTACCAGCACGCGCAGGTCGGTCAGGACAGCGGGATCGGCAGCGGTCTTACCCATGCCAGAATCATGCCAAGTGTGGTCCGGGGGTGTCGGAACCGGCCCGCCCCCGACGAGAGCCGGGCGGGCCGACGGCGCCGAAGACCCGGCGCATGGCGATGTCCTGCTCCATCACCCCGGAGAGCCGCCGTACGCCCTCCCGGATCCGCTCGGGCGGCGGGAAGGAGAAGTTGAGGCGCATCGCGTCGTTGCCGGTGCCGTCGGCGTAGAAGCCGGTGCCGGGCACGTACGCCACCCGGGCGGCGATAGCGCGGGGCATCATCGCCTTCGAGTCCAGCCCGTCCGGCAAGGTGGCCCAGACGAAGAGGCCGCCTCCGGGCCGAGTCCACGCCGTGCCGGCCGGCATCAGGTCCGCCATGGCGGCGAGGAGCGCGTCCCGTCGTTCCCGGTAGACCTCCCGGTAGACCTTGAGCTGCTCCCGCCACGGCATGGTGCCGAGGTAGGTGGCCACGGCCGCCTGTGCGAAGCCGCTGGGGCAGAGGATCTGTGCCTCACTGGCGATGACGAGCTTGTCCCGCACCGCGTGCGGGGCGAGGATCCAGCCGACCCGCAACCCCGGCGCGAAGGTCTTCGAGAACGTGCTGAGGTAGAAGACGCCATCGCGGCGACGAGCGCGCAGTGGGGCCGGCGCGTCGCCCTCGAAGCCAAGCTGCCCGTACGGGTCGTCCTCGATCACCAGCAGGCCGGCGCGCTCGCAGATGTCGAGGATCCGTTCCCGCCGCTGCTCGGTCAGCGTCACGCCGGTCGGATTCTGGTATGTGGGGATGGTGTAGAGGAACTTGATCCGGCGGCCGGCGCGTGCCTGATCGGCGATGGCGGTCTCCAGCGCCTCCGGGATCAGCCCGTCGTTGTCCATCGGCACGTGCACGACCTGTGCCTGGGCGGCTTGGAAGACCCCGAGCGCCCCGACGTAGGTCGGGCCTTCGGCGAGTACGACATCGCCGGGGTCGAGGAAGAGGCGGGCGACCAGGTCCAGTGCCTGCTGGCCACCGACGGTGACGACGACATCGTCGGGAGAGGCGCCGCAGGCGGCGTCGATGCCGGAGAGCGACATCACCTCGCAGATCCGCTCCCGTAGCTCTGGGGTGCCCTGGCCGATGCCGTACTGGAGGGTGGTGGTGCCGTGGTCAGCGCCGAGCCGGCCCAGCATCTCGCCGACCGCGTCCAGGGGGAGAGCAGCGATGTACGGCGCACCTCCGGCGAGCGAGACCACCTCCGGCCGGTTGGCCACCGCGAATAGCGCCCGGATCTCCGAGGCGGTCATGCCTCGGACTCGTCGGGCGTAGCGGTCGGTGTAGTCGTCTAGCGTCGTGCCGGTCATGTTCCGCTCTCACCTGCTCGGTGGTCGTTTCGCGTAACCCTTCCCGTGGTGTCCGGATCCGGCGTACGATCGGTGGTCGGGGACACCGAAGGGCGGTCTACCTCCGAGCCTACTGTGGGGATGCGCCAATGTCGCGACGTCTGGTCAGTCTGACCTTGGACACCCTGGAGGATCTGCCCCGTTCGTGCCGGAAGTGTGTCTACTGGGAGCTGGATCCGGTCTCCGCCGACCGAGCCCGCGGGGCTGGGGATCCCGGTGTGGAGAAGGAAGCATGGGTCTCGCAAACCCTGCTGGAGTGGGGTGCCTGCGGCAAGCTGATCTATGTGGATGACATGCCCGCCGGGTTCGTGCTGTTTGCCCCGCCGGCATACGTGCCGCGATCAATGGCCTTTCCGACCTCACCGGTTTCCCCCGACGCGGCGCTGTTGATGACGGCGAAGGTGGTGCCGGCCTTTGCCGGTGGCGGGCTTGGCCGGATGCTCGTGCAGGGGGTCGCCCGGGACCTGACGAAGCGCGGCGTCAAAGCGATCGAGGCGTTCGGCGACGCGAAGTTCGGCGACGCCGGCGACTCGGCGGGGGCCTGTGTGGCCCCGGCCGAGTACTTCCTTTCCGTGGGTTTCAAGACGGTCCGCCCGCATCCGCGCTTCCCCCGCCTGCGCCTGGAGTTGCGCACCGCACTGAGCTGGAAGTCCGATGTCGAGTACGCGTTGGAGAAGCTGCTCGGCTCGATGAGCCCGGAGAGCCTGCTCCGGCCGGTCCGGCCCACTCCGGCAACCAGGTCTGGCGCCAACTGACCGCCGGACCTGGTCCAGCGCCGGGCTGACCGCCGGGGACCTGGTCCAGCGCCGGGCTGACCGCCGCGGGTGCTGCCTCGGTCAGTCGACCACTGTCCCGGCGGCCACGCTCTCCGCCGCCACCATCGCCCGCAGCTTGCTCACGTCGATCGACCCGGTGGGTACATCTTGATCGATCGGGTAGTACATCCGCTGGATGGCGGCGACGATCGCCTCCACCACGCGGTCCCGGAACCGTGGGTCGATCAGCCGGGATCGGTCCGCTGGCGAGGTCAGGTAGCCCACCTCGACCCGGACGGCGGGCATTCGGGTCAGCCGTAGCAGGTCCCATGCCTTGGCGTGGGACCGACAGTCGCGCAGCCCGGTTCGCGCCACGATCTCCCGCTGGACGAGGCCGGCGAGGCGCTCGCCGGTGGCGGAGGTGACGCCGTTGTCGGTGCCGTAGTGGTAGGTGGCCACTCCGTCGGCGGCTGGGTTGACATGACCGTCGAGGTGCAGGGAGATGAACACGTCCGCGCTGAGCGAGTTGGCCAGGGCGGCCCGGTCCGCGTCGGGCAGCTGGTCTCGCTGTGCCGGACCGCGGGTCAGCTGCACTCGTACCCCGGCCGCGGCGAGCCGCCCCTCGAGGCGACTGGCGAGGTCGTGCACCAGGTCGGCCTCGGTCCAGTGCCGCTGCCCCTCGGGCACGGTCAAGCCCGGATCGCTGCCGCCGTGCCCCGGGTCGATGACCACTGTCCGCCCGACCAGGGTGGGCCCGGACTGTCGAATGGCGTCAGATTCACGGAGCCACTGTGGGCGCCCGCCGACCACCTTACGGCCGAGGCGTCGGAGCGAGTTCACAGTGTGGGGGCCGCAGGTGCCGTCCGGTACCAGCCCCACTTCGCGTTGGAACTGGGCGAGCGCCCGGGCTGTCCGGACCCCGTAGATGGCATCTGCCCGGCCGACGTCGTAGCCCATCTCGAGGAGCCGTTCCTGCAGCGACCGGATGTCCTCACCGATGAGGGGCTCCGGTACGGAGTGGTAGAGGCTACGGGCACCCAGCCGCCAGCGGGCCGCGTCCAGGGCCTGCCACGTCTCGGTGCCGACTCGGCCGTCTACGCTGAGCCCACGGGACTGTTGGAAGGCTCGGACGGCACGTTCGGTGCGGGCGTCGAACTCGTCGCTGTCTGGTGCCGGGACGAGCAGGTCGAGGCCGGCCAGCACCTTACGGATCTCGGTGACCGCCGGTCCACGGTCGCCGGGTCGGATCGGACGCACGCTCGACCCCCTCTGCACGGACGCTGGCTGGCCGGATGGCCTTCGAGGCCGCCGATGGCCCTGTTTCAGTGGCCCCCGTAGACGACCTGCGGTGTTGTCTCTGGGGTTGAGGTTAGGCGCTCGCCGGGCCTGAGGTGTGGCGGCCGGAAAAAGACCTGCCCCCGCACCCGGTGGAGCGGATGCGGGGGCAGGTCTGCGTCGAGTGCTGGTCAGAGCGCGGACTGGATGAGCTTGACCAGCTCCCCCTTGGGCTTGGCGCCGGCGATCGACTGCACTGGCTTGCCGTCTTTGAACACGGTGAGCGTCGGCACCGACATGACCCGGTAGTTGCGGGCGGTCTCCGGGTTGTCGTCGATGTTGAGCTTGACGATGCTGACCTGATCGCCCATCTCACCGGCGATCTCTTCGAGCAGTGGCGACACCTTCCGGCACGGCCCGCACCACTCCGCCCAGAAGTCCACCAGAACCGGCTTGTCGGACTGCAGTACCTCGGTGGTGAAGCTGGCGTCAGTGACCGATTTGGTTGCTCCCACTACGTTCCCTCCTCGGGGGATGTGTTTCGGAATTTCAGCCCTGGATCGTGGCGATGAAGCGCTCGGCGTCCAGGGCGGCGGCGCAGCCTGTACCGGCGGCGGTGATGGCCTGCCGGTAGGTGTGGTCCACCAGATCACCGGCGGCGAATACCCCCGGGATGCTGGTCTTGGTGTTGGGCGCGTCCACCTTCACATACCCCTCGTCGTCCAGGTCCACCTGGCCGCGGAGGAGCTCGCTGCGGGGGTCGTGGCCGATCGCCACGAACACGCCGGTCACGTCAAGCACCCGGGAATCACCGGTGTGCACGTTGCGGAGTCGGACGCCGGAAACCTTGCCGTCGGCGCCGAGGATCTCCTCCACCACGGCGTTCCACTCGACCTTGATCTTGTCGTTGCTCAGCGCGCGATCGGCCATGATCTTGCTGGCCCGGAACGTGTCCCGGCGGTGGACGATCGTGACCGACTCGGCGAAGCGGGTCAGGAAGTTGGCCTCCTCCATCGCCGAGTCACCACCGCCCACCACGATGATGTGCTGGTTCCGGAAGAAGAAGCCGTCACAGGTGGCGCAGGACGACACGCCGTGACCGAGGTACTCCTGCTCGCCCGGTACGCCCAGCGGGCGCCAGGCGGAGCCGGTGGCGAGGATGACAGCCTTTGCCCGATAGCTGGTCTCCCCCACCCAGACGGTGCTGACCGCGTCTGAGCCGACCTCGCCGGTGTTGTTGAGCTCAACCCGGGTGACATCGTCGGTGAGGAACTCGGCACCGAAGCGCTCGGCCTGCTTGCGCATGCTGTCCATCAGCTCGGGACCGAGAATGCCGTCGGCGAACCCCGGGAAGTTCTCCACCTCGGTCGTCGTCATCAACGCACCGCCGGACTGCGCCCCCTCGATGACCAGCGGCGCGAGGTTCGCGCGCGCGGCGTAGACCGCCGCCGTGTAGCCGGCTGGCCCGGAGCCGATGATGATCAGGTTGCGGACGTCGTCCACTGCCGTCTCCCGATTCGTCTGTGTGTTCGCCGACGGCGCGCACCGACGGCGATTCGTTGCCGACACCCCTGAATCAGGTGTCGGCAGCTGATGTAGAGAACGCCATCGTACGAACCGGGAATTCCCGAGCCGGTCATCCGGTGGGTCAGCTCACGTCACGCAGTACACCCCGCGACGGTCGTGGGGTTCTACCCTACCCGCGTACGGTACCGAGTGTCCGCGCCAGACCCGGGCACACCGCACTCGGGCCCGCTGACCCAGGCCCAGCGGGCACCAGTCCCATCGGCGAACCGGACGACCAACGCCGGTTGGCCCTCGAAGCGGGCATAGTCCACCACCTCGACTGCCAGCCGGCCAGCATCGTGCTCGACGCCGATCTCGGCCAGGCAGGTTTCGAGGGCACCCGGATCGGTCAGCCGATCGAGCCCGATCGACCCAGCTGTCCGGTCGCCCTGGACCCCCGCGCCGGATGGCTCGGGATCGGCGGTGCCCTGGTCGGATGGCTCCGACTCGGCGGTGCCCTGGCCCGAGTACTGCTGCGGCGAGGAGGCCGGCGCCGCCAAGTTCTCCCGCTGGTAGTCCGTACCGGTCCGCATCGGCGGCGCGGTGGTGCGCACCGTCCCGGCGATGGCCTGCTCGGGGGCGCTGGTGCTCGACCCCGGAGCCTCCGTCCCCCGGCCGAGTCGGTCCAGGCCGAGCAGCCCGACCGCGGCCACCGCCACCGCGGCGAGCGCGACGGGAGCACCGACTCGCTGCCACCGCCGGCGCTGTCGGCCGGGGCCGGCCCCGGCCGGTTGCGGAACGCCACCGGGGCGCCGTGACCCAGCGTGCGGCTGAGCCGGCACGACCGAACGGCGCGCTGCCCTGCCGGCCGTCCCGCCCTCGGCTGGCGTGCCCTCGGCTGGCGTGCCCTCGGTCGTCGGCGCAGCGTCGGTCGCGGCCAGCGCGGCGCGAATCTGATCCGCCACGGTCGCGGGCATCTCCTCCGCCGTCCCGTAGGCGAGCAGGGCGGCGTGGACCTCCGCGACCGCCGGCGCGAGCCGGGCGTAGGCGTCCGCCCAGGCCTCGTCTCGCTCGACCAGGCGGGCGACGGTCATCTCGTCGGGAGTGCCCGCGAGTGCCCCACCGACGTAGTCAGCGAGTAGCTCGTGGTCGACCTCCCGGAACCCCCCAGTCGTCACAGCTCCTCCTGGTTGGCTTCGCGCCGGGGTCGCCCCGACACCGATCGGACGCCACCGCGCGGCTGCTGGTTCCGTCCCGTGACGGCTGGCATACCTCCGTCCAGGAGTGGCTGCTCCGGTGTCGTCCGGAGATAGCCGAGCGCCGCTGCCAGCCGGGCCCGGCCCCGCGCACACCGGCTCTTCACCGTCCCCTCAGCTACCTCAAGGATGCGGGCAACCTCGGCTATCGGGTAGCCCTGCACGTCAACCAGGATCAGCGCGGCACGCTGCTCAACCGGTAGCGCGGCCAGCGCCTCCCGGACCACCAGAGCAGTGTCGTGGTCGGGCATGGGAGCGGCCGGCTCCGTGCCACCGGTGGCATCAGCCACGTCGCGTACGCCGTCGGGCAGGGGCACCGTCGGATGCGCCTGGCGGCGGCGGATCCGGTCCAGGCAAGCGTTGACCACGATCCGGTGCAGCCAGGTGGTCACCGCCGAATCACCCCGGAACCGTCCGGCGGCCCGATGGGCAGAGAGCAGCGCGTCCTGCAGTGCGTCGGCCGCCTCCTCCCGGTCGCCGAGGGTGCGCACCGCCACCGCCCAGAGCCGGTCCCGGTGCCGACGCAGCAGCTCGGCAAAGGCGTCCCGATCGCCAGCGACGTGCGCGCGCAGCAGCTCGAGATCGGAGGAGGCAGCGGTTTCCGGCGGGCCGTCGTGACCCACCGGCCGCTCGGTTGACCCGTTCGGCCCCATCACCACGTCCGGCGGAGACAGTGCCGAGGACGCGGTGAGCGGATCACGAGACCTTGATCTCCTGAATGCCGACCTTGTAGCCGCCGTCACTCGGCGGCAGCTCGGTCAGCCAGACGAGCAGGTACTGGTATTCCGTGTCCGCATCGAACGCGTCGAAGGTCATCGTCGTGCCGGCGTCTTCCTTGGCCGGCCCGATCGGGTTCTGCTCGTACTCCTCGAAGAGCGCGTTGTCGCCCGCGCTTGAGGAGGGGTGCTCGTTGGTGCCCGTGTACAACCGGGCCGAGGCGCCCCGGGCCGAGAGTTGGACCTGCAGGGACTTGACGTTGCGGGGTTCACCGAGGTCGAGCCAGATGCCCATACCGCGCTTGATCTTGCCGAAATCCGGGTGCCCCCGGTAGGTCTGGGTCTCCCAGCCTTCATCCAGGCTCCCGTCGAACACCTTCTCGGCGTCGCGGACCTCGACGCGGTCCCCACTGTCCGGGTCAATGACCTTCGCAGCGCTGATTTTCGGCGGTTCGGCCGCTACGGAGTCGGGTGGATCCTCACCAGCCGTCGTGGTGGGAGAAGGGCTGGCAGCTGTCGTCGGGTTCCGGTCGCCGTCCCCGTCTCGGCTGAGCGCGTTGATGCCGATCAGGAGGCCGACGAGCGCGACGGCGAGGAGGCTGGCGATCCCGACGGCGAACTTGCGCCCGCCCGCCGCGGCCAGCGGTGACGGCTCGTCCCCGGTCTCGGCGGTGAACTGCAGTGGGCCGCTGTTTTCCAGCAGGTGCTCATCGACCGGGACGTCCAGCCGGGCCAACTCTGCGGCGAGGACATCCGACGGTGGGGGCGGGAGCGAGCCGTCCAGCAGATCCATGGTGAGGTCGTCCAGGTATGCCGGAACCCCGGCCCGGACCTGGCGCGGCGCGGCGAGCGCACCCGCCGGACCCCGGACCGCGTCCGGGGTCGCCGCCCGTCCGTGTCCGGCGGTGGCGCCGTGTAGCGGGACCTCGGCGTGTGGCCAGTGGCCGGTCAGTGCGAAGTAGAGGACGCCGCCGACCGCCCGAAGGTCGCTGGCCTGGCTGTCGGCCCCGTCGGTGCGCGCGTCCGCCAACACCACCCGGCCATCATCACTGATCATGATCGTGCCGGGGTGGACGTTGCCGTGCACCATTCCGGTGGCGTGCACGGCGGCCAGGGCGCTTGCGACGGCGTTGCCGACGGCGGTCGCCCGAGCTGGGTCCAGTACCCCCGCGGCCACGAGTTCCCGCAGTGACTGTCCGTCGACCCACTCGCGGACCACGTATGCCCGCTCACCCTCGTCGATCGCGTCGTAGACACCGACCAGGTTGGGGTGGATGACCCGGCTGGCGGCGACGGCGGCCTGGAGCATTTCGGTGGCGGAGTCGCCGCCCGGGTAGCGCAGCACCACTGCGACGGGACGGCGCAACACGACATCGACCCCACGCCAGAGCAGCCGGCCAGCGCTGTCGTTGTTGACGTGCTCGACGAGCTCGTACCGCTCGGCGAGCACGTCACCGGCGATCGGAGCACCGAAGGTCATGACCGGCGGAGCGTTCTCGTCCGCCTCCTGACCCCCGCCGACCTGGGTCACCCGTCCTCCCTCGGTGATCGTGTCGATCGATGGACCCGTGTTGCTGGGCATTGTGGCTTCCGCTCTGCCTTCCGCGAACCGGGCGGCTGTTGTCGGCGCCTGCGCCGAAACCGGCCGCACCCGTCGAGAGCGACCTTACCTGGCTTCCCCACCTTCCCCAGCATGTCATCTTCCCACCGCACCGCTAGCGGCTGTCGAGCTCGGGTGTCTTGTCCGGTTTTGGCGGTTGTTGGCGGTGCTACTGGCGCATGTATTAGCCAATCTAGAGGTTGACCGCTAGTAGTTGCCGTAGGGGCTGGGGTCCGGTGGCGGGGCACCCGGGCCAGATTCCCGGGCCAGCACCGGACATGCCTCCCCGCCCGGCTGGTTATCCACAGGATGACTCGGCGATGGCGCGGCAGGGCGGAAGTTATCCACAGCCGTGTCCCCAGATTGGTGATCCTCGTTCACGCAGAGTGCACTCCCGCCGGAGGGGCAGATCCGATCGTCCACGCCCCCGATAAACGGTCAGAACGGGACGCTCAGTGACCGAGCCGGCGGCGGACCATGGCGACCACCTCGGTGACCTCCCCGATCCGGAGCAGCATCGCGAGCCCGAGGTAGCTGAGACCGATCGCCGCCCCACCGATCAGCAGCTGGACCGCCGCCGCGAACCACCCGAGCTCCTCCGGCCGGCCCGGCAGCAGGCGGACCACCAGGAGACCGACCAGCGCGGCTCCGAGCGCGGCGACCAGCACCTTGCCCACCGTACGCATGATCCCGCCCAGCCCGATCCGGCCGATCCGGGGCCGCAGCAGCAGCGCGGACAGCACCACCGCTGCCAGGTACGAGATCGCGTTGCCGAGCATCATGCCGGCCGCCGCGAAGGTGGCGGGAAGGACGACGTAGAGCCCGACTTGGAGCAGCACCCGCAGCACCACCACCGGGATGTTGGCCAGCGCGGGCGTGCGGGTGTCCGGCAGTGCGTAGAACGCGAACGTGAGGAGCTGGCTGACCGCGAAGGGCACCAGGCCGATCGCGGCGACCAGCAGCACGGTGGCGGTGGCGGTGGCGTTCTCCCCGGTGAACGCGCCGTACCGGAACACCACCACGGAGATCGGCGCGGCCAGCACGGCGTAGCAGACCGCCACCGGGGCGAGTACGGCCGTGACCATCCGGGTGCCCCGGGACAGGTCGGCGGTGAGGTCGGTGAATCGGCCGTCCGCCGCGGCGGCGCTCATCCGGGGCATCAGCGCGGTGATGATCGAGACCGCGATGACGCCGTGCGCCATCATCAGCAGCAGGAAGACGTTGTTGTAGATCAGCAGGCCGGCGTCGTCCTCGCCGGCGACCCGGGTGAGCAGGTTGACCACCACGAAGAGCCCGAGCTGGTTGACCGCGACGTAGCAGAACATCCAGGCGCCGAGCCGGGCCAACTCCCGCAGCCCCAACGCGCGGAAGTCGAAGCGCAGCTTCCACCGGAAGTCGACCTTGCGCAGGGCGGGCAGCAGCCCCGCGGCCTGCACCGCCACCCCGAGCAGGGTGCCGCCGCCGACCAACAGGATCCGGTCCGCCCCGACCTGGCCCGGCTGGAGCGGCTGCGCGCCGTAGACCCAGATGTAGAGGCCGAAGGTGCCGATGGCCACCAGGTTGTTCAGGATCGGCGCCCACATCGGGGCGGCGAAGTGCCCGCGCGTGTTCAGCACGGCGGCGATCAGCGCACTGATGCCGGTGAAGAACAACATCGGCAGCATCAGGTACGACAGGTTGGTGACCAGGCCCCGGTAGTCCTCGTCCTTGCCGCCGGCGTAGATGCCGGTCAGCACCGGAGCCAGGAGCACCGCGATCAGGGCGGCGGCGGCGAGCGCCACCACCGCCAGGGTGAGCAGCCGCTGGGCGTACGCCTCGCCCCGGTCCGGGTCGGCCTTGCGCCGCCGGACCAGCACCGGCACCAGCACGCTGGTGAGCACCCCGCCGAGCAGGAACTCGTACACCTGGTTCGGAAGGAAGATCGCCGTGGTGTACGCGTTACCGACCAGGTTGCCCAGGGCCGCACCGATCATCAGGTTCCGGATGAAACCCGTACCCCGACTGACCAGGCTGCCCGCGGCCATCACCAGGCTGTTCGCCGCGGCGCTCCCCTCGGCCACCGCCTCGTCCGGTGGCGCGACCGCCTCGGCGGCCGGCTGGTTCAGCGGCTCAGCCGAGATGAAGATCGCGTCGTCACCCGTCGGTCGGCCACCGTCGCCCAGCGCGTTCGCGCTGCGGTAGAGCCGGCCGCTCATCGTTGTCGCCTCCAGGGTCTGGTCGGTGCCCGGTACCGACCATGGGTCCGCGGCGAGGGCCTGGACACAGACTAGTCGTCGGCCCGGCGTCATCCGCGCCCGGCGGACGCTGGGCCCGGTCGGACCGATAGGCTGGCCCTCCCATGTCCGACTCCGCACCGCACGCCGCTGACCGCCGCGAACTCACCGCCGCGCAGCGCACCGCCGTAGCCGAACTGCTCCGGGTGTCCCCGGTCGCCGACGAGTTGGGCCGCCGCTTCGCGAGCGCCGGTCACGAACTGCACCTGGTCGGCGGGTCGGTCCGCGACGCACTGCTCGGCCGCCTCGGCGACGACCTGGACTTCTGCACCGACGCGCAGCCGGACGAGACGCTGCGGATCGTGCGTGGTTGGGCCGAGGCGATCTGGGAGACCGGGCGGGAGTTCGGCACCATCGGGGTACAGCGCGACGGCCTGCGGCTGGAGATCACGACCTTCCGGGCGGAGGCGTACGACCAGGTCAGCCGCAACCCGGTGGTGCAGTACGGCACGAGCCTGGCCGAGGACCTGAAGCGGCGGGACTTCACCGTCAACGCGATGGCGGTCAGCCTCCCCGAGCATCGCTTCACCGACCCGCACGGCGGGTTGGCGGACCTCGCGGCCAAGGTGGTCCGTACTCCGGCCTCGCCGGAGGAGTCGTTCCGCGACGACCCGCTGCGGATGTTGCGGGCGGCCCGGTTCGCCGCCCAGCTGCGGTTCGCCGTACACCCGGACGTCCGGGCGGCGATGGTACGGATGGCCGCCGACCTGGATCGGATCACGGCGGAGCGGATCCGGGATGAGTTCACCAAGCTGCTCTGCGGCGCGGACCCGGTTGCCGGCCTGCGGCTGCTGGTAGACACCGGGCTGGCCGAGCGGTTCCTGCCCGAGCTGACCGGGCTCAAGCTGGAGATCGACGAGCACGCCCAGCACAAGGACGTCTACGAGCACACGCTGACCGTGGTGCGCAACGCCGTCTCGTACGAGGAGGACGGCTGCGACTTCATCCTCCGGATGGCCGCGCTCATGCACGATGTCGGCAAGCCGGCGACGAAGGCGGTCGGGTCGGACGGTCGGGTCAGCTTCCACCACCACGAGGTGGTCGGCGCCCGGCTGACCAAGGCCCGGATGAAGGCGCTGCGCTTCCCCAAGGAGACCACGACCAAGGTCACCGCCTTGGTCGCGCTGCACCTGCGCTTCTACGGGTACGGCCGGGGCGAGTGGACCGACTCGGCGGTGCGCCGGTACGTCACCGACGCCGGTGACCTGCTGGCGCGGCTGCACAAGCTGACCCGCTCCGACTGCACCACCCGCAACCGGCGCAAGGCCGCCGGACTCGCCGCCGACTACGACGCGCTGGAGGAGCGGATCGCCCGGCTCGCGGCCGAGGAGGACCTGGCCCGGGTCCGCCCCGACCTGGACGGCAACGCGATCATGGAGCTGCTCGGCGTACCGCCGGGTCCGGTCGTCGGGCAGGCCTGGAAGCACCTCAAGGAGGTACGGCTGGAGCGGGGCCCGCTGGGGCGGGACGAGGCCGAGGCCGAGCTGCTGCGCTGGTCCCGCGAGCAGGGAATCGTCGAGTAGGGATCGCCGAGCAGGGCGGAGCGCGACCGGTCCGGCGCCTCGGGGACCGGGGTGCCGGGAGTGTCTGCCGGCCGGTCAACGGGGTGCCACCAGAACAGTCAGGTCCTGCCCGACCTCTTCCGGAAGGGCCTGCCGGACGAGTTCCCGACCGTCCAGGTCGATCAGCACCATCTCCCCGGTCAGTCGGTCCTGGTACAGCAACTGGTTGTCGGGGCCCCACACCGCCTCCGCGCTCGCCGTCGGCCCGAGCACGCGTCCGGTGGCAACCTCGACGATCTCCGGCCCCTGCGGGCCCTTGACCACCACCCGCTGGCCGTCCGGCGACCAGGACCACGGTCCGGTGGGGTCCCCCTTGATCGGGAGGAACCGGGTCGGACGGCCGTCGTCGGGGGAGAAGAGCTGCACCCCCCGCCGGATGTGCGGCGCCGCCTCGGAGTTGGGCGCGGTGGGGTCGGTCTGCTGCAACACCACCTCCCGGCCGTCCCGGGTCCAGGTGAAGTAGCAGTAGTCGCTGCAGAGGTACCTCTCGGTGTCCACCGGGAACAGCTGCCATTCGCCGGTGGCACTCAGCACACCGAGGGCCGTGTGTCGTCCGGTGGTCAGGGCGATTCGGCTGCCGTCGGGTGACCACTGTGGCGTCATGGTGTGCTGACCGGTACGCACCCAGCGGACCGCGCCGCTGCCCAGGTCGAGTAACCCGAACTCGCCCGGCCGGTCGTAGTCCACCACCCCCGCGACCGTACCGCTGGGCGAGGTCCAGATCTCGTCGTACTCGTCGGTGCTGACGTACTGGTCCTGGGTACGGTCCAACGCGTACCCCTGCTGGATGATGCGCTCGCCGTCCGGCGTGTAGGACATGCCGGTTGGGGTGGCGCCGACCAGTAGCCACCCGCCGGGCAGCGGCAGGGGGCGCTGGGTCCAGTCTCCGGTGGGTGCCGGTATCCGGGATGGGCTCGGTGCCGCTGGGTTCGACGGCGGAACCCAGGCGGCCGGGCCCGGCTCGGGGGCGGTTGGCCGGAGCCAGACGAAGGGAGCGGCCAGGGCGACCAACGCCGCCAGCGCGCCACCGGTCACAGCCAGTCGCCGTCGGCGCCGCAGCCGTCGGCCCCGGATTCGCGCGGCGTCGGCGAGGTTGGTCGTCGCGCGGGCCTCGTCGGCCAGCTCCCGCAGTGCGATCCGTAGGTCCTGCTCGGTTGGTCCGTTCATCTCCACTCCTCGGTGCGGTGCCCGTCGAGTGCGGGAACCAGTTGCCGCAGTCGGGCCAGCGCCCGGGAGGTCTGACTGGCGACCGTGCCGGCCCGGCAGCCGAGCAACTCGGCGGTCTGTTCGACACTCAGGTCTTCCAGGTAGCGCAGGGTCAGTACCGCGCGTTGCCGCGGTGGCAGCGCCAGCAGCGCCTCGCGCAGCAGCAGCCGCAGGTCAACCTCGTGCCCGCGGTCGGGTCCGCCGACGCTGTCGGGCGGCACGGCGACCGGGAACTCCGGCCGGCGGGAACGGCGCCGCCAGCCGGACACCTGGTCCCGGTAGAGGATCTGGCGTACGTACGGCTCGGGCTCTCCCCGGATCCGTGACCAGCGGGCGTACGCCTTGGCCAGCGCGGTCTGTAGCAGGTCCTCGGCGCCGTGCTGGCTGCCGGCCAGGGCGTACGCGGCCCGCAGTAGAACACCACCCCGTTCGTTGACGAACGCGGTGAACTCCCCGTCGATGCGTTCGGACACCGGTCACCTCCGCTACTTCCGACGCCGGCGACCGCTGAGAGTTTGCCCGCCCAGGAAATCTAGATATTGACAAGATCCGGGCAGGGGGTTCATCTTTACAGTGACTAGTTGGAGGTGTCCGCATGTCCCCCTCGACCCTGAACACCGCCGGAATCCTGCTGATCACCGTGGCGACCATCGCGTTCGGCGGACTGGCCCTGCTCCGGCACCTCGCCGGCCGCCACACCGGCTACCTGGACAACCCGGTCCGCCGGGGCCTCTGGACCGCCGGGCACGCGCACGCCGGGGTGCTGGTCCTCTTCGCCCTCGTGGCCCTGCCCTACATCGAACAGGCCGATGTGGCGGACGGCACCCGTACGCTGATCCGGCTGCTCTTCGTCGCCGCCCCGATCCTGATGCCGCTCGGCTTCTTCCTCTCGGTGGTCCGGCCCCGGGACACCAAGCCCAACAAACTCATCTGGCTCACCGTCGCCGGCGGCGCCAGCCTCACCGCCGGCACCCTGCTGCTCGGGGTGAACCTCCTCTGAACCCGGTCAGGTGGTAACCGGGGGGTCTACCCCGTCGTTGTGGTGGCTTGTGGCCAGCCGGTTCGTGGCCAGTGCGGTGTCGATGAGGGTGGTGGCGGCGGCGCGGGCGTGGTGGGCGGCGTCGTTGGTGCCGGCGATGGCGGCGGTGGTCTGGGCTCCTTCGGCGAGGATGGCGAGTTGGTGGGCGAGTGCGGCGGGGGCGCCGGTTTGGGTGACCAGTTCGGCCAGGCGTGCCTGGAAGCTTGCCTTGTGGTCGCGGATGAGGGTGGCGATGTGGGGTGTGGTGCCGCCGAGCTCGCCGAAGGTGTTGATGAAGACGCAGCCGCGGAAGTCGTCTTCGTCGAACCAGTGGGCCAGCATGTCGTAGACGGCGAGTAGTCGATCTCGGGGTATGTCACTGCCGGTGGCGATGGCGGTTTCGACGAGGCTGTTCCAGATGCCGCGGCGGCGATGCAGGACGGCTTCGACAAGGTTCTCCTTGGAGGGGAACAGCTGGTAGAGGCGTTTGAGAGAGACGCCGGCCTCGTTGCGTAGGGCGTCCATGCCCACGGCGGTTATGCCGCGGCTGTAGTAGAGCCGGTCGGCGGTGATCAGGATGTGTTCGCGGATCTGCTCGGTCTGGGATGTGGTCCGGTTTCGGGTGGTGGGGGGCATGGCTTCCTCTTGTCCCGGTCAAGTGTGGTGACGGTCACGCTGCCCCGACTGGCACAGGGGAACGTTCGTTCTCTAACGTACTACCCAACGCAGATGAGAACGATCGTTCTCGCTTTTGGTTTGGGAGGCCTGTCATGCCGTACATCACTGTGGGAACCGAGAACAGCACCAACATCGACGTGTACTACGAGGACCACGGTCAGGGGCAGCCGGTGGTACTCATCCACGGCTACCCGCTGGACGGGCACTCGTGGGAGAAGCAGTCCGCGGCCCTGCTCAAGGCCGGCTACCGGGTGATCACCTACGACCGGCGGGGGTTCGGGCAGTCCAGCCAGCCCACCGTCGGCTACGACTACGACACCTTCGCCGCCGATTTGAACACCGTCCTGGAGACCCTGGACCTCACCGACGTGGTGCTGGTCGGCTTCAGCATGGGCAGCGGTGAGGTCGCCCGCTACCTCGGCCGCTACGGCTCCGCCCGCGTCGCCAAGGCCGGGTTCCTGGCCTCACTGCAGCCGTTCCTGCTGCAGACCGACGACAACCCCACCGGGGTGCCGCAGGAGGTCTTCGACGGCATCCTCGCCGCGGTCACCGCGGACCGCTACGCCTACTTCACCGACTTCTACCGCAACTTCTACAACACCGACGACACCCTCGGCACCCGCCTGTCCGAAGAAGCCCTGCGCAACAGCTGGAACATCGCCACCGGCGCGTCCTGGTACGCCTCCAGCGCCGCCGTGCCCACCTGGATCACCGACTTCCGCGCCGACATCCCCAAGATCGACGTACCCAGCCTGATCCTGCACGGCACCGCCGACAACATCCTGCCCATCGACGCCACCGCCCGCGAACTCCGCAAGCAGCTACCCAACGCCGACTACGTCGAGATCGACGGCGCACCCCACGGCCTGCTCTGGACCCACGCCGACGACGTCAACCAGGCCCTC
This sequence comes from Salinispora goodfellowii, assembly GCF_059570675.1. Taxonomy (NCBI): domain Bacteria; kingdom Bacillati; phylum Actinomycetota; class Actinomycetes; order Micromonosporales; family Micromonosporaceae; genus Salinispora; species Salinispora goodfellowii. Next base: position 131,723 of record NZ_JCANTD010000007.1, read on the forward strand.
CTGACCTTCCTCGCCAAGTAACGCCAACCCAGCACCCCTGCCCAGGACACATTCAGACAAGGAAACTCGACATGGACACCTTCGACACTTCTACCCGCGTGACCAGTCACCGCCGTCGTCCCGTGTGGGCCGCGCTGCTGGCCGGTGTGGCCGTGCTCAGTATCGCCGCCGGCGGCACCGCCATCGCCACCAACAGCAACAGCAACAGCCAGGCCCAAGCCGACCCCGCCGCCGCGGCCGGCAAGCACGCCGACCGCAACGAGGGTTTCGTCACCACCCGCGACGGCGTGGACATCTTCTACAAGGACTGGGGCCCCCGCGACGGACGACCCGTCGTCTTCAGCCACGGCTGGCCACTGAACTCCGACAGCTGGGAATCCCAGATGATGCACCTGGCCGACAACGGCTACCGCGTCATCGCCCACGACCGCCGAGGCCACGGCCGCTCCTCCCAGACCTGGGAGGGCAACGACATGAACCACTACGCCGATGACCTCGCCACCGTCATCAAAAGTTGAAGCTGCGGGACGCGACCCTGGTCGGATTCTCCACCGGCGGCGGAGAAGTCGCCCGCTATGTCGGCCGGCACGGCACCGACCGCATCGCCCAGGTCGCCCTCGTCGGCGCGGTCACCCCACTGATGCTCAAAACACCCGACAACCCCAACGGCGTACCCATCGACGTCTTCGACGGCCTCCGGGAAGGTTCCCGCGCCGACCGCTCCCAGCTCTACCGCGACCTCGCCAACGGACCCTTCTTCGGCGCCAACCGCCCCGACGCCCAGGTGTCGCAGGGCATGAAGGACACCTTCTGGCCGCAGAGCATGCAGGCCGGCCACAAGGCCGCCTACGACTCGATCAAAGCCTTCGCCGAAACCGACCTCACCGAGGCCTCAAGCGCTTCGACGTACCCACCCTCATCATCCACGGCGGCGACGACCAGGTCGTCCCGATCGAAAGCTCCGCCTAGGAAGCCCACGAAATCGTCGCCGACTCCACCCTCAAGGTCTACCCCGACGGCCCCCACGGCATAACCGACACCCACAAACAGCAGCTCAACAACGAGCTACTCACCTTCGTCAACAGCCTCTAACCCACCACACCACCCCAACCCGGGGGTGGGCCGACCACACCAGGCCGGGCCACCCCCGGGTTGTCGTACCGGCGAAGGAGAATAGGCGGATGCGTTGGACTGTGCTCGACTCGCCGATCGGTGAGTTCTCCCTGGCCACCGACGGCGAGGCCGTGTGCGGAGCGCAGTTCGCGCGGGTCGCCGACGCCGCCGACGAACCGGTCGACAGCCTCTCGGCCCGCGCCGTGGACGAGTTGCGGGCCTACTTCGCCGGCGAGCTGACCGCGTTCACCGTGCCGGTGCGGATCCCCCGAGGCTCGGAGTTCGAGCGGGCGGTGTGGCGGGAGATGACCGCCATTGACTACGGGGAGACGCTCACCTACGGCGAGGTGGCCCGGCGGCTCGGCGACGCCTCGGCGGCGCGGGCGGTCGGCGTGGCGTGCAACCGGAACCCGGTGCCGGTGATCGTGCCCTGCCACCGGATCGTCGGCTCCGGCGGCAAACTGGTCGGCTTCGGTGGCGGGCTCGACCGCAAGGTGAAGCTGTTGGAGCTGGAGGCCGGCGTGGCCCTTCGGCGCAGGTGGTCGGCGGCGGGCTAGTCGGTCAGAGTGCCGGACCGTAGGCCGGTGAGGAAGTCGATCCAGCTGGTGGCGGAGAAGCCGAGGACCGGGCCGGAGCGGTCCTTGCTGTCGCGTACGGCGACCCGCCTGCTTCCGTCGAGCACCGGCCCCGCCTCGACACAGTCACCGCCGCCACTGCCGCTGTGCGTGCTGACGTGCCAGGCGATCCTGCTTGGCTCGGTAGCGTCGGCCCAGGTCTTCGCCGTCATTGCTCACTCCAGACGTGCTTCCAGATCAAAGAGGATCCGCTGCGCGGCGCCATTGTGCAGGGCCGCGCAGCGTAGTCGATCGTAGCGCTGGAAAAGTGAGTGCGCCTTGTCTCCCTCGACCACGATGCTCCCGGCGGCAGTAGCGATGCAGCCGGTGGGCGGGTACGGCCGGCGCATCCGGAAGGCGTCAAAGGAACCGTTGGGGCTGGCATGCGCGCCTGCCTGACCAGACAAGATCGTGATCTCAACGTTTGGCCAGGTAGCCATAGACCGCAGGTGAGCGAGTTGCGCACGCATGATTTCCGGACTACCGACCAGTCGGCGAAGTGCACCCTCGTCTATGACGGTGGAGAACTGGACGGGTTCGGCATCAGTCAGTCTGCGTTGGCGGGCCATCCTGACCTCTACATAGCGGTCGATGTCGGCGGTGGAGGCGCTGTGGTCCCAGGCTCGGATCACAGCTTCGGCGTACTCGCGGGTCTGTAACAGGCCAGGCAGAACAGCGACCTCGAACGAGTAGATGTGTGTGGCCCTGCTCTCCAGCCAGACCCAGTCGATCAGCGCGCCAGCGAGGTTGGCGGTGAACCCGTCCCACCAGCCTTTCTGCCAGACATCTTGCGCCATCGTCTTGAGATCTTCCCGGCGCTTGGGGTCGTCGATGCCGCAGACATCGAGGTACGCCAGCACCTCGGGTAAGCGGGCGGCGACGAATCCAGACTCCATCCGGCTCAATGTGCCGGGGTTTCGGTTTACGTAGTCACCGACCTCTTTCAAGGTCAGCCCAGCCTTCTCCCGCATCACACGGAGCTGCTGGCCGATCCATTGCGCTCGCAGCGTCGCTGACTGCCCACCCGCCATCGGTGCTCCTCTCGACGTAGCCAGCATCCAGTAAATATACGGCCAGCACAATATTGTGGATTCCACGATGATGGTCCATGCTGGCGGTGCCGTACTGACTACCGAAAGTTGAAGTGCGGGTCGGGGTGGGTTCTGGTTTGGCGGCCGTCCCACCCCGACCCGGAAACGAGCCGTGGGAGCCATCGCGATAGATCGCGTCCCGAAGACGGACTCGGTGACTGTCTACCACGCCGTACCCCGTGCTGGCAGCCCGCCGGTCCCCGGGCCGACGCTTGCCTCCCCGGCTTCCGACCATCCGGTGTCCTGCGACGCCGGATCAGGCCGGGCGTGCATGCGGTCCTGTGCCGCCGCCTTCTCGCGGCTGCGACATCCGATGCGACCGTGCGCCCGCCCCGACGGAAGGGTGCCAATGGCATGGCTGTCCACCAGAGCAGGGCGCGAGCGGAAGCCCTGGCCGCGCACGAGATGCTAGCCGCGCACGTCCCCGACCCGGAGAGCCAACTCTGCCGGGTCTGTCTGGCTGTCGCACCGTGCTCGCCGGCCAACGCGGCGGCGAACCGTTTGGTTGAGCTGGGTCTCCCGGTGCTGGAACCAGTGCTGCCGCCGCAGCGCCGCGACGCGCTGCGGCGCTGGATCGCTCCACATCGGCGTGGTCGACCTCGTTCGGCACCGCTGCTCACCTGGGCCTGGCGTAGGCGGTTCGGGTTGGTGGTGGGCTGATGCGGCTCAGTTTCGATCCGGAGGACCCGCCGGAGGACCCGCCGGCCGAGTGCGTGTCACCGACCGTCTGGCGGCTGAGCTACTGGCTGCATCGCAGTGAATGCGTTGGTCGGTGGCGGACCATGCGAGGGCTAACCGGACAAAACGCGTTATTAGCGACCAGAATCGCTAACGGGGGTGAGAAACGCCCGGTGTTGGTCGAGTCGGAAGACGCCCCGCCTGACTGGGCCGAGACGGGCACGTGGGGGAGGCCGGATGTCTGGTTAAGGCGTGATTGGGGTGTGGTCGGGGTCATGGTGGGGGCGGAATCTCGGCGGGTGCCGGGGCGTTACACCAGGCGTACGACCGAGGAAGTGCCCCGCCGTAAGCGGGGACGGCCGCCGGGAATGGTGGTGGCCGGCCGGTCGTTACATCTGGACCCGGCCCCGTGCGTGTCCCGACGAGACCCGCGGACGCCGACCCTATCCCTCGGTTCTTTGAGCGCCGGACGGTGCTTGCACCCCGCTCCCGACCCCCCTTCGGGTGCGTGTGGGTGTCGACCCCCGAATGGAGCAACACTCATGAACACGATCATGTTGCGTAGTGCACTCGGTATCGCTGGTCTGGCCTTCGGTGCCGGTGTGGTCGCTGGCCCCCAGACCTTCGAGACCACCACCGCTTCCACCCCCACCCCGAGCACGTCGGCGGCCTCGACCACCTCGGCGGACTCGGAAACCGTGGCGGCTGCGGTGCCGGCGGAGAAGCCGGACCTGGGCAAGCCGGACATGGGCACGCTGATCCCGCACGGTACGCAGGGTGAGCAGTCGCGGATCGACCTGGGTGGCGAGCAGACCGGCAATGTAAAGGCCATCATCGAGGCCACGAAGAAGGCCGAGATGGATGAGCGGGCCGCTGTGGTGGCGATCGCTACCAGTTTGCAGGAGTCGAAGCTGGAGAACCTGGGTCACCTGGGTGCGCGTAACGACCACGACTCGCAGGGCCTGTTCCAGCAGCGTCCGTCCAGCGGTTGGGGCACGGTGGAGCAGATCACCGATCCCGAGTACTCCACCACCGCCTTCCTTGACGGTTTGAAGCAGGTCGAGGGCTGGCAGGAGTTGCCGTTGACCGAGGCCGCGCAGAAGGTGCAGGTGTCGGCGTACCCGTTCCACTACGCCCAGTGGGAGACCCAGGCCGCTGACCTGGTGGCCGAGCACTGGACCAGCTGACCCAAAAACCCATAGACCTAACCCACAAGGGGAACAAACTGTTGGCCGGCACCCGGTTCGGGTGTCGGCCAACAGTTGTCTCCGGGGCGCTCTGCCGGTTTCAGGAGGAGGTGACCAACACCCGATGACGATTCGTGACTTCCAGGAAGCCTTCGCGCTGGACTGGGCTCAACAGCGCGGGTACGCCGGCATGCAGTTCAACGCCGTTGCCGCGTCGAACCGGACCGCGGTGTCGGTGTACGAGCGGCTCGGCTTCCGTATCGTCGGTACGGTACCGGGTGCGTTCGCTCACCCCACCTTCGGTCGGGTCGGTCTGCATGTGACGTACCAGGAGCTCTGATCTGGGCGAAGCTCGCTGGTGGGCGTCAGTGGGAACTGTTGGTGGCGGTCTTCTCGCGGCGTCCGGCGCGAGTCAGGCCGACGGTCAGCAGCACGTACGCGGTCAATTCGATGGCGGCGGCCAGCGCGGGCAGCGGGGCCATAGTCAGTGACGGTGGCCCGATGGCGAACGAGATGACCGGGGCGGAGGGCGGACCGACGTATACCGGCAGGTCCACCTGGGCCAGCGCCAGGTCGAACTGTGGCAGGGCGGCGACGGCGAGAAACGCGGCACCCAAAGCGGCGATCACCCGACTCCGCCGGAACAGTACGGCGGTGAGGCAGATCGCGGCCAGCCCGAGTACGAGTGGCGCCAGCATCACCGAGCCGGCGCGGACCACGGCCGCCGAGACCGGATCGGTTGAAGCGGAAGTCGACCGCTCCCCTGCGGACAGGTCGAGCGCGATTTCACTGAGTCGGACGGCCGGATAGGCGGTGAGCAGCAGAACGGCGAGTACGGTGCCCGTGACGACCGGCCCGCGTGGCGGGACCGGCTGGTGGTACGGCGCCGGCCAGCGGCGTCCGGCCCAGAGCAGCAGTAGGGAAACGGCCAGGGCCGCCCAGGTCAGGTCGAGGCCGTCAGCGAGCATGACCGCCGGTGCGGAGTAGCCATCGGGTGCGACGGCCAAGAACTGGTAGCTGCCGTCGTCGATCTCGGCCGTAGCGGTGCGGTACGCCTCCATGACGAGCACGAGGAGCGCGGCCGGAACGACCCAGCGGGGCTTCGGCAGCTCACCGAGCAGTGCGTAGCCCCCGAGCGCCAGCAGGGTCAGGACCTCGGCGTGGCGCAGCGGAGGGTCGCCAAACAGGACGCCGAGGGCGTGGGTGGCGGCCAGTACGGCCGCCGTGCCGAGAAGCAGCGGTCGTAGGCGCACCGCAGTCATGCTGCCACGAGGGGTGGTGGTGCGCTGCCCGGCGCCGGTGGGACTCCGTTAACGGCGGCGAGGGGGTGGGCCAACCGGCCCCACCCCCTCGCCGTGTGTCAGAACGTCAGCGCGCGATCTCGCCGGCGATGAACTCCTCGACGGCGGCGTGCGCGTCGGAGTCGGCGTACTGCACCGGCGGGGACTTCATGAAGTACGACGACGCCGACAGGATCGGGCCACCGATCTTCCGGTCCAGGGCGATCTTCGCGGCCCGGACCGCGTCGATGATGACGCCGGCGGAGTTCGGCGAGTCCCACACCTCGAGCTTCAGCTCCGCGTTGAGCGGGGTGTCACCGAAGGAGCGGCCCTCCAGGCGGATGTAGGCCCACTTGCGGTCGTCCAGCCACGGCACGTGGTCCGAGGGGCCGATGTGCACGTCGCTCTTGGCCATCTCGTGCGGCACCTGGGAGGTGACCGACTGGGTCTTCGAGATCTTCTTGGAGACCAGGCGGTTGCGCTCCAGCATGTTCATGAAGTCCATGTTGCCGCCAAAGTTGAGCTGGTACGTGCGCAGCAGCTCGACGCCGCGGTCCTCGAACAGCTTCGCCAGGGCGCGGTGCACGATGGTGGCGCCGACCTGGCTCTTGATGTCGTCGCCGACGATCGGCAGGCCCGCGTCCTCGAACTTCTTCGCCCAGACGGGGTCGGAGGCGATGAAGACCGGGAGGGCGTTGACGAAGGCGCAGCCGGCCTCGATCGCGGCCTGGGCGTAGAACTTGCCGGCCTCCTCGGAGCCCACCGGCAGGTAGGCCACGACCACGTCGACCTTGGCCGCGCGCAGCGTCTCGGCCACGTCCACGGGCTGGGTGTCCGACTCCTCGATGATCTCGCGGTAGTACTGGCCGAGGCCGTCGAACGTCGGGCCGCGCTGCACGGTCACCCCGCTCGGCGGTACGTCGCACAGCTTGATGGTGTTGTTCTCGCTGGCGACGATCGCCTCGGCGAGGTCCATGCCCACCTTCTTGGCGTCCACATCGAACGCCGCGACGAACTCCACGTCCGAGACGTGGTAGTCGCCGAAGGTGACGTGCATGAGACCCGGGACGCGGTCGTTCGGGTCGGCGTTCCGGTAGTACTCCACGCCCTGTACGAGGGACGACGCGCAGTTACCCACACCGACGATGGCGACGCGGACGGAGCCCATAGCGTCTGCCTCCTTCTCCTTCATCACGGCCGCTCTTCCCTGGACTCTCCAGGTGGAGGCGGGCTGTTGTCTTCTGGTCGACCGCCGGCGGCCTCGGTGATCGGGGCTGTCGGGGCACGGCCGGAGCGCTCGTTGGCGATGAGCTCCTCCAACCAGCGAACCTCACGCTCACAGGCGTCCAGGCCGTGGCGTTGCAGTTCCAGGGTGTACGCGTCGAGCCGTTCTGCGGCGCGACCCAGCACGTCGCGGAGCCCCTCGCGGCGCTCCTCGATCTTGCGGCGGCGACCCTCCAGGATGCGAAGTCGGGTTGCCTGGTCGGTGCGGGCGAAGAACGCGAAGTGCACGCCGAAACCGGTGTCGTCATACGTCTCGGGCCCGGCTTGGGCGATGAGTTGGGCGAACCGTTCCTTGCCCTCCGCGGTGATCTCGTAGACCACGCGGCTTCGTCGGCTGGTCAGCGCGGGAACGTCCGAGGCGGTGGGTGTCTCGTTGGCCTCGGTGATCCACCCGGCCGCTTGCAGGCGGCGCAGGGTTGGGTAGAGGGTTCCGTAGCTGATGGCCGCCCGGATGGCGCCGAGTTTCGCGGTCAGCTCCTTACGCAGCTCGTAACCGTGCATCGGAGCCTCCTGTAGGAGGCCGAGGATGGCGAATTCGAGCACTGCCCTCCTCCTTACCCCTGGTCACCGAGCATTAACCACGACGATGTATCGGTCCGATACATCGCCACGCTAGCGGATCGCCGCAGGTGGGGCAAACCCGCACCGCCGTGTTTCGATTACCGGTAGTCACTCAGTCGCCGGGTGGAGTGGCACCGCGTACTCTCGTGCTCATGCGTACCCAGCGCCAGGTGGTCGACTACTCGCTCCGAAAGCGGGCGGCGCTGCGGGACCTCCTGGCCAACCGGGTCGGCCCGGATGACCTCTGTGATGCCTCGCCCTACCTGAAGAACGCGGCTCGGTTCCACGGCGAGCCGACCGACGAGCGGTGCCCGATCTGTCGGAGTGAGAACCTGACACGCGTGCACTACATTTACGGCGACGAACTTCGGCAGTCCGCGGGTCAGGCCCGGAGGCTGGTGGAGTTGCCCGCGCTGGCGATGACGCTGCGTGAGTTTCAGGTCTTCGTGGTAGAAGTGTGCCTCGGCTGCGACTGGAACCACCTCATCGAGCAGTATCTGCTCGGACGGGACGGGCTGGCGGAGAACGGGCCGGAGCGGGGCGCAGTGGGCAGGGTGCCCACCACGGACGCCCCGGGTGGGCAACGGAGGCGAGAGGCGCAACGGTGACGTCAGCACGATTGGTAGCTTCGGCCCGATGGGCCACCGCCCAACTCGATCGACGTTTTGATAGTCCGATTAGCCCGCTTGATTGGCATATAGGCACCTTTGCGCGATGGGATCGCGTCGTATCACTGGGTGCCGCAACTCACGGCAAACCGGTGGTGGCGCGGCAGCGCTCCACCGCGACCGGCAGGGTGTGAAGAATGAACTCGTACGGCGACCCCAGCTCCTCGCGTGGGCGGGCCCAGATACCGGGCCAGCACGGCGTCCCCGGGCGGGCCGACGACGCGTACCGTGCCCCTGATGGTGCGGCGCGCGGCCAGTCGGCCGCACCGGAAGGAACAGCGGGCCGCGCCTCGGTGACACCCCGGGGCGGCGCTTCCAGCGGCCGGGCCTCGGTTGGTGGCTCGGCTTCCGTCCCCACCCAGGGTGCCGCCGGCTCGGCCTCGGTTGGCCGGGCAGGTCGCGCTGCGGTGCCGAGCCCGGCGGGACCGGGCCGTGCTGCGGTGCCGAGCCCGGCGGGACCGGGCCGTGCCTCTGTGCCGGCGCCATCCGCGCCCGGACGCGCCTCCGTGCCGGTATCCCCCGCGCCGGGCGGCTCCGCCGGGCGCGCGAGCGTCGGTGCCGCGAGCGGCTCGGCCTCGGTTGGGTCGGCGTCCGTTGGGTCGGCGGCCGCGGGGCGGGCCCGAGCCGGTGCCGCGGCGGCCGGAGGCCGGGCCTCGGTGGCGCGGGCCAGCGTCGCGTCGGCCGCCGGTGGTCCCGGCGGCCCGGGTGGTCCCGGTGGATCGGGCCGATCCCGCAATGGTGGCCGTGACCCGAACGCCGCGCGGGGGAAGAAGCGGAAGCGGGTGAATATGTTGATCGCCTCATTCGCGGTCTTCATCATGCTCGCCGGCCTGGGCGTCGTCGGCTTCACCTACTTCTCCACCGGCGTCGTCCTGCCCGACCAGATTCCACTCCCGCAGTCGACGACGGTCTACACGAGTAACGGCAAGGGCCTGGTCGCGAAGCTCGGTAACGAGAACCGGACGCTGATCACCAAGAGCCAGATGCCGCAGCACGTGCGGGACGCGGTCGCCGCCGCCGAGGACCGGAACTTCTACCGGCACTCGGGCGTCGACTACAAGGGCATCGCCCGGGCCGCCTGGAACAATTTCACCGGCGGTAGCCGGCAGGGCGCGTCCACGATCACCCAGCAGTACGCGCGCAACGCCTACGAGAGCCTTGAGGACGACACCTACGCCCGAAAGGTGCGGGAGGCGATCTTCGCCTCCAAGCTGAACGACGATTTCAGCAAGGACGAGATCATGGAGAACTACCTCAACGTGATCTACTTCGGCCGCGGCGCCTACGGGGTCGAGGCCGCGGCGCAGACCTTCTTCGGCAAGCCCGCCAGCAAGTTGACCGTCGGCGAGGGCGCGGTGCTGGCCGGGCTCATCAAGCAGCCGGAGAAGACCGCCACCCACAACGGGTACGACCCGGCGGTCAGCCCGGAGGATGCGAAGTCGCGCTGGGACTACGTCCTTGACGGGATGGTGACCGAGGGTTGGCTCGACGCGGCGGAGCGGCCGACCGAGTTTCCGGAGGTGAAGCCGCCGGCCGAGGGGGGCAACGGCTTCGGTGTGGGCACCCCCCGCGGCAACGTCATCAACTACGTGCGGGCGGAGATGGAGCAGTGGGGGCTCTGCAGTAACACGGGGGCCGAGGATAAGCCCTCCTGCATGGACGAGCTGCGCACGGGTGGTTACAAGATCACCACGACGATCGACGACAAGATGCAGACCGCGATGGAGAATGCGGCCCGGGCAGAGGCGAAGGGCTCGCCCCTCAACGGCCAGCCGGATAACCTGCAGGCTGCCGGAGTCGCTGTGGACCCCAAGACCGGCCGGGTGCTCGCCTACTACGGTGGGGAGAGTGGCACCGATATCGACTGGGCCGGCAAGAACACCCTGGAGGGCGTGCTCACCGGTGGCCATCCGCCCGCCTCGTCCTTCAAGGTCTACACGCTGGCCGCCGCCATCGAGGCCGGCATCTCCGTCAACTCGCGGTGGGACGCCGAGTCCTTCCACCCCGAGGGCTACGATGCCCCGATCAGGAACTCGAGCCGTGTCGACTGTGAGAACAACTCCTGCACTCTCGACTATTCGACGGTCAGGTCGTACAATGTTCCGTTCTTCCACGTGGCGGAGCAGATCGGCTCGGACAAGGTGATCAGCATGGCCCGGCAGGCGGGTGTCACCACCATGTGGAACGAGAGCGAGGAGACGGTCCACAACCTGTTGGCGGAGAAGCCGGAGGACCTGAAGGGGACGTTCGACCGGGTGGTGGGCTTTGGTCAGTACCCGATCACCGTCCTGGACCACACCAACGGTCTCGCGACGCTGGCGAACGACGGCGTTTTCCACCAGGCGCACTTCGTGCTCAAGATCGAGCAGAAGGACGAGGACACCGGTGAGTGGAAGGTTGTCCGTGGGACCGGCGAGAAGCTGGATGGGCAGCAACGGATCCGCAAGGAGGTCACCGACGAGGTGACCGCGGTGCTCAAGCAGATCCCGACGGAGAACGGTGACGCCCTCTCCGGGGGGCGGCAGGCGGCCGGGAAGACCGGCACCTGGGAAAAGCAAGGGACCACCAATAACTCGAACGCCTGGATGGTCGGCTACGACGACAACCTGGCGACCGCGATCTGGATCGGCAGCCGGTACCCCGATAAGAGCCCCGTGATCAAGTACAAGAACGGCCAAGACATCGGCGGCAGCACCATGCCGGCGGATGTGTGGAAAAAGTTCATGAACGAGGCGCTGAAAGACGCGCCCAAGTCTGACCTGCCGAGCATCACCGGAGTCGGGGACGACCAGGCCGGTAACGGCGCGTTGCCGCCCCCGCCGGAGCCGGACTGCGGGCCGTTCGGGCTGTTCTGCTCCGATAACGGCGACAACGGCGGCGGCGACAACGGCGGCGGCGACAACGGCGGCGGCGACAACGGCGGCGGCGACAACAACGGCGGCGGCGACAACAACGGCGGCGGTGACAACAACGGCGGCGGTGACAACAACGGCGGCGGTGACAACGGTGGGGACATCGGATTCCCGCCGCCGCCGAACGGAGGCCCCCAACGACCTGGGCGGGACTAGCCGGGCTGGCCAGCGCCAAGGCCATCCAGGTACACGACGGCAACGCCGATCTAGTGCAGGATGCACGTCATGAGCACGCAGACGACGGGCGGCGCCGACAACTCCGCCGCACCGGACCACCCGTCCCGCTCCGACGGCTTCGTCCGTGGCGTCTCCGGCCTGATCGGCGGTCCGCTGGGTGACCACGCCACCGCGCTGGACCGGCCGGTCGGCGGGGAGCGTCGGTTCTGGACCGCGGTGCGGATCGTCCTGGCCCTGGTCTGCCTGACCATGGCCCTGCACTGGGTGCAGAAGTCACCCTGTCAGGACGGCGCGTGGACGAACAACGTCCAGTACACCCGCTTCTGCTACACCGACGTGCTCGCCCTCTACTACGCCGAAGGGCTCAACGAGGGCAAGGTTCCCTACCGGGACCACCCGGTGGAGTATCCGGTGCTCACCGGCTACTTCATGGGTGCCCTCGGCCTGCCGGTGCACGCGCTCGGCAGCGCGGACCCCGGCCTGAACCAGGCCATGTGGTTCTACAACCTGAACGTCCTGGTGCTCGGGGCGCTGGCGGTGGCCACTGTCGCCGTGATCCTGGCGCTGCGGCGTCGACGACCCTGGGACGCGGCTCTCTTTGCACTCGCCCCCGCGCTGCTGCTCACCGCCACCGTCAACTGGGACTTTCTCGCCATCGGACTGGCCGCCTTCGGCCTGTTCGCCTGGGCGCGCCGCAAACCCGCGCTGGCCGGCCTGCTCCTCGGCCTGGGCGGGGCGGCGAAACTCTGGCCGCTCTTCCTCTTCTGGCCGATCCTGCTGCTGGCCATTCGGAGTAGCCGGCTGCGGGCCGCGCTGACCGCGATCGGCGCGGGCGCGGTGGCGCTGGTCCTGGTGAACCTCCCCACCGCGCTGGCCTACCCCACCAACTGGGGACACTTCCTGGAGTTCAACACGGAGCGGGATATCGACTGGGGCACCCTCTGGTACATCGGCCGCTACCTCGAGGGCAAGATCGGCGAGCCCGGTGCCGGCCCGTTCGAGTGGCTGAGCAACAACATTCCGGTGCTGAACAACCTGGCGTACGCGCTGTTCTTCCTGGCCTGCACCGGTATCGCCGTGCTGGCCCTGCGAGCCCCGCGTAGGCCGCGCCTCGCCCAGCTCGCCTTCCTCGTGGTCGCCGCCTTCCTGATCTTCGGCAAGGTCTGGTCGCAGCAGTTCGTGCTCTGGCTCCTGCCCCTCGCCGTACTCGCCCGCCCCAAGTGGGGTGCCTTCCTGGCCTGGCAACTCGCCGAGGTCGGCTACTTCCTGGCCTTCTACGGTGAGCTGCTGGGCACCTCCACCGGCACCCCGGTCTTCCCCGAAGGCGTCTTCGTGCTGGCCGCCGCGTTCCGGCTGACCACCGTCGTCGTGCTCTGCGTGCTGATCATCCAGGAGATCCTCCGGCCGGAGCAGGACGCGGTACGGGCCAGCTACCCCGACGACCCGGACGGCGGGGTCATCGACGGCGCACCGGACGCCCCCTGGGTGGCCAGACAGCGAGCGGCCGTGCCGGCGGCGACCTGACCGGCGCGGGATCCGGTCACAGGCGGTAGACGACCACGTCGCCGATCTCCTCCCGGGTGATGCCGAGCAGGTCAACCGGCGCGTCGATGCTGAACTCCCACGGCGTGCCGGCCACCTGATTCCGAGGGATCAGGACGTTGCGAACGCCCAGGGTGCGCAGGTAGTCGACGCTGGCCTGGTCGGGGAACGTGATCGTCGCCTGACGTACGTCCTCGAGCAGGGTCGGGGTGAAGCCACTCCAACCGTTGACGATGTCCTGGAAGTGGGTGGTCGACCAGAGCATGACCGGCTGGTCGTGACTCTTGTCGCTCGGCAGCACCAGCAGCGGGCCGTCCACCGTGCGCATCGCCGCGGGCTGCACCGGGACGACCGGGTGCGGCGTGCGGTTCAGCCCTTCGACGGTCACCAGCAGCAGCGGCAACAGCGTGGCCAACCGCAGCCACGGGTTCGGCCAGGACGGGATCCGCGTGGCGGAGACCTTCCGGACCCGCCCGGCGAAGGCGCTCACCGCGCCGGCCGCGAGCAGCCCGAGTAACAGCGTCGCCCAGAGCATCAGCCGGCCCGGCGTACGGAGGCCGTTCCATCCGGGTAGGTGCTCGAAGAGCGGCACGAGGGTGTACTGCCCGTCGAAGAATTCGGCGCCCATCGCCAGCACCATGCTGACCACGACCCCCGCCAGCAGCAGGAGCCGGTGCCGGACCCGCCAGACCGAGAAGAAGAGGCCGCCCAGGGCGAGCGCGTAGAGCACGTACCCGGGCAGCAACGTCATCTCCGGTGGCCAGGGCAGCGTCGACCGAGCCCCCTCGTGCAGGTCACCCCAGATTCGCGACTCGGCCGGTGCGGTGAGGAAGCCCATCGCGGGTGGGGAGAACGAGGCGAGGTCGCCGACGGTCCGCTCCGCCTGCGGATGCAGCTCGACGACGGTGAAGTAGGGGAGTGCGAGCAACCCGCCAACCGCGGTGAAGATCAGCCCGCCGACCACGTTGGCGGCGACCAGCCGTCGACCGAAGGGGCGTCGCACCGGGCGGACGACCCAGCGTCGCAGGAACCAGGTCACCGTGGCGACCAGCCCGGTCCCGGCGAGGACGTACGCGAACGGCAGCCCGATGCCGAAGCCGAGGCTGAGCTGCCAGGCGGCGACCAGCCAGCCGGCGTACACCCAACCGACCCGGCGCTTCTCCGGTTGGTAGCCGCGCCGCAGCGACCAGCCGTGCCCCCGAGCGAGCATCGCCAGCGCCAGCGGGATACCACCGCTGGAGATGACGTTCAGGTGCCCGGCCTGGGCCAGCAACCAGGGTGCGTATGTGAAGGTAACTCCGGCGACCCCGGCGCCGATCCGGCCCGACCCCAACTGCCGGGCCAGCATGTACGCCCCGAACGTGGCCAGGGCGTGGGCCAGCACGAACATGATGTTGTATCGGAGCAGGGCGGCTTCGGGGCCGGTGCCGATCATCCCGGCGGGGGCGTACCCCAGCAGGGTGTCGGAGAAGACGAAGCTCCACCGTTCCGGGAAGAACGCGTTGGCGTGTAACAGCCGGCCCGGGTCGGTCAACAGCGCCTGCCCGGACCAGGCCATCTGCCATGCCTGCAGGCTCGGATCGAAGTGGTCCTGGGGCAGGGTGTAGCGCGGGTAGCGCAGCGTCGGCCAGGTCATCGCGACGGCCAGGGCCAGCGAGCCGAGCGCTGCGAGCGTCCACTCGTGGGTCAGGAACCGGCCAACGGAGCGGGTCGCCCGGCCGATGCGGGTCGGTACCGGGGTCGGAGCGGGGCCGAAGGAGGCGAACGGGTCCCGTTGATCCTGGTCGTCCTTATCGCCCTTGGCATCCTTTTCTATGGTGCTCTCGGCGGTGCCGTCAGCAGGAGTAGCGGTGCCGTCCGAAGCGGAGGCGTCACCGCGCCCGGCAGCGTTGTCGCCAGCAGCGGTGTCCGCGGTGGTGCTCTTGGTGGCGGTGGCGGTGGCGGTTTCACCCGCGGTGGTGCTCACGGCGGTGGCGGTGGCGGTGCTGGTGGTCTTGGCGGTGTCGGCGGACGTGGAGCCGTCCTTGGGTGATCCGGCGTTACCCGGGCCGGTTTCGAGCTTGTCCATGATGGTCTTGGGCTTTCGGTCACCGGCGGTGCTGGCCGCCTTGGGGTTCGGTGGCGGTGTGCCGCCAGGGCGTCCGACGGTCATCCGGTTGGACCCGGCACGCCGAGCTGCTCCCGGAGGAAGGTGATGTCGGCTGCTTGGCCGCCTGCCCCGCCGGGTGTCTCGACCACCACCGGGGCACCCGCCGCGCGGATCACCGCCACCACCTGCTCCGGGTCGATCGTGCCCCCGGTCAGGTTGTCGTGTCGGTCCTGGCCCGAGTTGAAGGCGCCCTTGGAATTGTTGGCGTGGATCAGGTCGATCCGCCCGGTGATCGCCTTGATCCGGTCGACCAGCCCGAGCAACTCCTCACCGCCCGCGTACGCGTGGCAGGTGTCCAGGCAGAAGCCCACCTCGTGATCGTCGATCGTGTCCCAGAGCCGGGCGAGCGCGTCCAGTCGGCGGGCGCAGGCGTTTGTCCCGCCGGCGGTGTTCTCGATCAGCACCGGTACGCCGAAGCCGCCGGATTCCGCCGCGTACGCGAAGGCCTTGCGCCAGTTGTCGAAACCGGTGGTGAGGTCGTCGCCGGCGTTGACGTGGCCCCCGTGCACGATCAGGCCACGGGCTCCGATGGCGGCGGCGGCTCGGGCGTGCGCGAGCAGGAGTTTCCGGCTGGGGATCCGGATGCGGTTGTTCAACGTGGCCAGGTTGATCACGTACGGTGCGTGCACGTAGAGGTCCACCTCGGCGCTGCGCAGCCGGTCGGCGTCCGCCCGCGGCTTTGGCGTTTTCCAACCCTGCGGGTCGGAGAGGAAGAACTGCGCGGTGTCGGCGGCTCGTGCGGTCGCCTCCGCCAGGGGGTCGGACGAATCGACGTGGGCTCCGATACGCATGCAGGGGAGCCTACGTCGAGTTCACCGTCCGACGGCGCCCGCAGTGCGGCGACGCGCGTAACCGGCGTGGTCGGAGGTGCGTCACCGCAGTGATCAGCGGTCGTTGAACGAGGTGGGATGGACGGTTCTGTGGGCTTGGACTAGTAGGTTGTCTGAGATTTACCGAATTTTTCCGACAAGTCCGGCACATTAAGGATATAGTCGGGAAACAACATGATGAAGCCCCGCGGGGTGTCGCCGGTCCAACCTCATCGGTGTGGTCGTTCCTCCCCAGGTCCCACCCAAGGAATGCGGACACGACACCCCGCGGTCTCTGGTTCCCGGGGGGCTCGCCTCGACATCGACGTCTTGGCCGGGCCCCCCGTGAACCATGTTCGGGGGCACGTCCACCACCCCGGGCATGATCGTTCGGGCCGGGTATCCTGGTTCGGTTGTCCACGTCCGGCCGGGTCCCCCCGGTTCCGGGTGGGCCACGACGCACGACCTCCTGCCACGGAAGGACCGTGGCCGTCCTAGCCCATAGGAGGTGAGCACGTCTTGCGTCATTACGAGATCATGGTGATCCTCGACTCCAGCCTTGAGGAGCGCACTGTCGCTCCGTCGCTCGACACGTACCTGAACGTGATTCGGACCGCGGGTGGCTCGGTCGAGAAGACCGATGTGTGGGGCCGCCGGCGCCTCGCGTACGAGATCAACAAGAAGACCGAGGGGATCTACGCCGTCATCGACCTGCAGGCGACGCCAGCAGCGGTGGCCGAGCTGGACCGTCAGCTGCGGCTCAACGAGTCGGTGCTGCGTACCAAGGTTATTCGGCCGGAAGTGCGCTGAGGCGCACCCCGACCCCCAACCCCGACACCCCCGGATCAGCCTCGTCGGCATTGTCGGACGGCTCTGTCAGCCTGTACGGCGAGACGATGAGTGCGCGAGGAGACGGTCATGGCAGGAGAAACCATCATCACGGTCATCGGCAATCTGACCGATGACCCCGAGTTGCGATTCACCCCCTCCGGTGCGGCGGTCGCCAAGTTCCGGGTCGCCTCGACGCCCCGGTTCTTCGACAAGTCGTCCAGCGAGTGGAAGGACGGCGAGCCGTTGTTCCTCTCGTGCACCGTGTGGCGGCAGGCCGCCGAGCACGTCGCGGAGTCGCTGCAGCGCGGCACCCGCGTGATCGTGTCCGGTCGGCTGCGGCAGCGGTCGTACGAGACCCGCGAGGGTGAGAAGCGCACGGTTATCGAGCTGGAGGTCGACGAGATCGGCCCGTCGCTGCGCTACGCCACGGCGAAGGTGCAGAAGATGTCCCGCTCGGGCGGTGGTGGTTTTGGCGGCGGTGGTGGCCAGGGCGGCGGAGGCAACTTCGACGACCCGTGGGCCTCGGCCGCTCCTGCTCCCGCGCCCTCGCGCGGCGGGTCCGGTGGTGGCAACTTCGACGAGGAGCCTCCGTTCTGATGGCGCCGAGCGCCCGCAATCGCAAACCAGGAGCAAGGTCAATGGCCAAGGCTGCGGCACTTCGCAAGCCGAAGAAGAAAGTGAACCCGCTTGATAAGGACGGGATCACCTATATCGATTACAAGGACACCGCGCTGCTGCGCAAGTTCATCTCCGACCGGGGCAAGATCCGTGCCCGGCGAGTGACTGGCGTGACCTCGCAGCAGCAGCGGCAGATCGCCCGTGCGGTCAAGAACGCCCGCGAGATGGCGCTCTTGCCGTACACGGCGACGGCTCGCTGAGAGGAGGCGCCGACATGAAGATCATCCTGACTCAGGAGGTATCCGGCCTCGGTGCCCCAGGGGACATCGTGGAGGTCAAGAACGGCTACGGCCGTAACTACCTGCTGCCCCAGGGCTTCGCGATCGCCTGGACCAAGGGCGCGGAGAAGCAGGTCACGCTGATCAAGCGGGCCCGGTCGGCCCGCGAGATTCGCGACCTCGGCCATGCCAACGAGGTCAAGGGCCAGCTCGAAGGGCTGAAGGTAGCCCTGAAGGCCCGCGCCGGCGAGGGCGGTCGGCTCTTCGGTTCGGTCACCGCGGCCGAGATCGTCGCGGCCGTCAAGGCCGCTGGCGGCCCGATGCTGGACCGTCGCCGGCTTGAGCTGCCCGGGCACATCAAGTCGCTCGGCTCCTACCCGGTGCGGATCAAGCTGCACCCCGAGGTGACCGCCGCGTTCGACCTGAGCGTCGTTCAGGGCTGACACCCACCCGCACCACCGATCGGGCCCGCGCCGAGTACGGCGCGGGCCCGATCTGTATCCCGTCCCAGCTCGATCGGTATCGCGCCTCGGGCCGATCTGGCGCCGGTGCTCGGCCCGGCGGCTAACCGACTTTTTTTTATCCACAGGGTGTGGATGCTGTTTTTCCAGCTCAGAACGGTGTTGAGGGAGACCCTTCCACAGTTGTCCACAGGCTGTGCACAAGCTGCACACATGCCTGCCCCCTGCTATCCACAGGTTGTCCCGAGACTCGTCCACCGCTGCTGTTGAGGCGTCCTCCCCGTCTTCCGTATGGTTGCCAACCGACCCGCCGCACGATGGCCCCCGATCGCCGTGCGGGTCGAGAAGGCCGTGCCTCCGCGGTGGAGCTAGGTCGATGAGCTGACGGTGTGAAGGGGGAGCCGTGTCGGTCGCCGAAGAGATGCCAGCCGAACCGCGTGCTGGCGGGCCGACATCGGTGCCGGTGCAGCGGGACGGCCAGTTCGAGAAGACCCCACCGCAGGACATCGCCGCCGAGCAGTGTGTGCTGGGCGGGATGCTCCTCTCCAAGGACGCGATCGCCGACGTGGTCGAGATTCTCAAAAGCAACGACTTCTACCGACCCGTCCACGCCACCGTCTTCGACACGATTCTCGAGATTTACGGCCGGGGCGAGCCCGCTGATTCGATCACGGTCGCGGCGGCCCTGGCTGACTCCGGTGACCTGGTCCGGATCGGGGGCGCACCGTACCTGCACACGCTGATCGCCAGCGTGCCCACCGCGGCCAACGCCGCCTACTACGCCCGGATCGTCAGCGAGCGGGCCGTGCTCCGGCGGCTGGTCGAGGCCGGCACCCGGATCGTGCAGCTCGGTTTCGGCACCGCCGCCAGCGGTAGCCGGGACGTGGATGACGTCGTTGACCTCGCCCAGCAGGCCGTCTACGACGTCACCGAGCGGCGGGTCAGCGAGGACTTTGCCATCCTCGCCGACATGCTCCAGCCCACGCTCGACGAGATCGAGGCGGTTGGCGCCCAGCACGGCATGATGACCGGCGTTCCCACCGGCTTCACCGACCTCGACCGACTCCTCAACGGTCTGCAGGCCGGCCAGCTCATCATCGTCGCCGGGCGGCCCGGCCTGGGGAAGTCCACGGCGAGCATGGACTTCGCGCGGAATGCCGCGATTCGCGCCAACCAGGCCTCGGCGATCTTCTCGCTGGAGATGAGCAAGGTCGAGATCGTCATGCGACTTCTCTCGGCCGAGGCCCGGGTGCCCCTGCACGTGCTGCGCAGTGGTCAGCTCTCCGACGACGACTGGACGAAGCTCGCCCGCTGCATGGGTGAGATCAGTGAGGCGCCGCTTTTCGTGGACGACACGCCGAGCATGAACCTGATGGAGATCCGGGCCAAGGCGCGACGTCTCAAACAGCGACACGATCTGAAGCTCATCGTCGTCGACTACCTCCAGCTGATGACCTCGCCGAAGCGTACGGAGAGCCGGCAGCAGGAGGTCGCCGACCTGTCCCGTGGCCTCAAGCTCCTCGCGAAGGAGGTCGAGTGCCCGGTCATCGCGGTCAGCCAGCTGAACCGTGGCCCCGAACAGCGGACCGACAAACGGCCCCAGCTCTCCGACCTGCGGGAGTCCGGCTCAATCGAGCAGGACGCCGATGTCGTCATCCTGTTGCACCGCGACGACTACTACGACAAGGAGTCGCCGCGGGCCGGGGAAGCGGACTTCGTGGTGGCCAAGCACCGGAACGGGCCGACCGACACGGTGACGGTGGCAGCGCAGCTCCACCTGTCGCGCTTCGTGGACATGGCGATCGTGTGAGTGGGTGACCGCGCAGCGTCCGGAACGACCGCGCAGCGTCCGGAAAGATTCTGGCCGCGCTGCCGCGGTGGTCCTTCCGGCCGCGCCGTACCGGGTGTTCAGCCGAGCAGGTCGCCCAGGAAGCCCTTGTGCCGCTTGCGCCGGTAGTGCCCGTGGTAACCGTAGTGCTGACCGTGGCTGCCGTAGGCCGGGGCCGGAGCCGGAGGGTAGCCGTGCGCGGGCGGCGGTGGGGGCGGCACGGCGCCGTAGCCGGGCTGCTGCGGCGGGGGCGGCGGGTACCCGCCGGGCTGGCTGGGCTGGGCCGGCGCCGGAGCGGCCTGCTGCCGGTTCCAGTTAGCCTCCGCCTCGAACAGCTTCTCCAACTCGCCGCGGTCGAGGAAGATCCCCCGGCACTCGCTGCACTGATCGATGACGACGCCACTGCGCTCGTACTGGCGCATCTCGCCGTGACACTTGGGACAGGTGAGGCTCATCCACCGACCGTACCTGGTTTACCTACGCGGTCGCGGTCAACGTGGCGGTGACGTCGTCGTCGGAGACCTCGTGGAAGTCGTCGTAGTAGGCGCTGACCGCGGTGAACTCGGCCGGATGCTGCGGACAGACAACCTGGTCGGCCTCGGCGGAGAGCAACTCGTACGCCTCCTGCGAGCCGACCGGGGCAGCCGCCACCACCCGTCGGGCACCGAGGTGGCGGGCGACCTGGACCGCAGCGCGGGCGGTGGCGCCGGTGGCGAGGCCGTCGTCAACGATCAGGGCGGTGCGGTCGGTGAGGTCCAGCGGCGGACGGTGGGCCCGGTAGAGCCGCTCCCGGCGATCCAGCTCGGTCCGCTCCTGGCGGTCGACCTCGGCGATCTCCGCCGGGCTGAGCCGGCTGGCGATCCGTTCGTTGAGCACCTGGGCCCCGCCGGGGCCGATCGCGCCGAACGCGACCTCGGGTGCACCGGGAAGGCCGAGCTTGCGGACGGTGATCACATCCAGTGGGGCCTCGAGTCGACGGGCGATCACCTCGGCCACCGGCACTCCGCCGCGGACCAGAGCAAGCACGATGACATCGGGTTCGCCGACGAGCGCGGTGAGCCGATCGGCGAGTGCCCGACCCGCGTCGCCGCGGTCACGAAAGGTGGTCACCTCTCAGGTGTACGCCGGGTTAGCCGGTTCCGTGGCGGGTTGCTGGATTCTGACAGGCGAGTGCGGGGGTCCAGATCAGGAAGGCCAGCGGGTAGAGCAGGTAGCCGAACCGGCTGGCGGGCATGAGCAGGAGCGCGACGAGAAGCCCGTACCCGCAGATGAGCGACGCGGCGGCGGCCGTACGCGGCGGGCGGCGGGTGAGCCGCAGGGCGAAGGCCAGCCCGACGGCGAGCAGCAGCCCGCCGGTGAGTAGCCGCCCGGCGGGCAGCCCGGTGGAGATCAGGTGACCCGGGAGCGGAGACTGGGCCGGGCTGGTGACCAGACCTTGGCCGAGCGGGAAGCGGAGCACGTTCTCGACCAACGCGTCGGGGTCGATCAGCAGGACGGGCAGCAGGGCGATGGCCGGCAGCCCCAGGGCGCCGGCGAGGACCCGCCGGCCGGACCGCCGGGTGGCACCCCAGACGGCCAGGACCACCGCGACCGGCCAGGCGAAGAGTTTCAGGGCAGCGGCCAACCCCACGGCCGCTCCGGCCCGGCCCGGTTTACCGGCGGCGGCGAGGGTGAGCGCGAGCAGGCAGAGCGCGAGAACGGGCAGGTCGTCACCGCCGGTGGCGAGGGTGAGCGCGCTGACCGGCAGGATCGTGGCGGCCTGTACGCCGCGCAGGATGCCGTCGCCGGGCCGGTGCGCCTCGCGGGCACCGGACCGCCAGAGCGTGCGCCCGGCGAGCGCGAGGATGGCGACGGTGGCGAGCGCGAACCACACCCGGGCGTCGGTCAACGCGGTGTCGACGATGGCGCGCGGCAGCCCGAACAGGGCCATCGCCGGTTGGTACGGGGTGTAGCCGAACAGCTGCTCACCGGTGGGAAGCGCGGCGATCGCCTCGCGGCTGAGGTAGGGGGTACCGGTCTCGATCAGCCGCCGCCCGGAGTCCTCAATGACGATGACCTCCTCCTGTGCCCGGTCGGTGCGTCCGAAGGCCCGTTCGGTGCTCTGCCAGAGCACCGGCAGCAGCACGGTGGTGGTGGCGGCGAGCCCGGCGACCACCCAGCGGGTGCGGAGCCCGGTCAGCGGGGAGCCGGGGCGGCGCCGCCAGCTCAGCAGCTGGGCGGTGGCGGCGACGGCGGCGACGAGGTAGCCGGCGGTGGCGACGCTGCCCCACGCGCGGTGCGGGGCGATGGTGGAGGTCAGGGTGGTGACTGCGGCGAATCCGGCCGAGGCGGCATAGAGAGCCAGGTCCACGGCGAGGCCACCGGCGGCGTTGTCAACGGCGGGCCACCCGCGGCGTACGCCCGGAACGGCGCTGGTCACGCGGTCAGTTTTCCAGATCGGCGGCGCCGGGTCAGGCGGGCTGGGAACGACCGCGGGCGGTAGCCGGCCGGAGCTTCTTACAACTCACGTTGACGGTATATACCGTCAACCGTAGTCTGGCGGTATGACATCAATGCAGGAGCCGACGTTCCTGATCCTCACCGCGTTGGCGACGGGGCCCAAACACGGCTACGGGGTGACCCAGGAGGTCGCCGATATCTCCGAGGGGACGGTGAAGCTGCGGGCCGGCACCCTCTACGGAGCCCTCGACCGCCTGGTGGAGCAGGAACTCATCGCGGTCGATCGCCAGGAGGTCGTTGACGGGCGGCTACGTCGCTACTACCGACTCACCGACGCGGGGGCCGGCCGGCTCGCCGAGCGGGCCCGGCGCCTGCGCAAGCACGCGGAGGTGGCGGAGACCCGGCTCCAGGCGCGACCGAACCTGGCCCTCGGACTCATGGCTGGCCCGCTCGGGGCTCCCGCGTGACCGCCCCCGGGGAGGTCGCGCGGGAGTTGCCGGCGCAGGTGCAGCTGGAACGCTGGTACCGGCGGCTGCTGTGGGCGTATCCGGTCGGTTATCGCCGTAGCCACGGCGAGGAGATCCTCACGATGCTGATGGACTCCGCCGAGCCGGGCCGTAGGGTGCCTGCCCGCGCCGACGTGGTGGATGTGCTGCGCGGGGCGGTGCGGCAGTGGTTCCGACTGCCGATCGGCCGCACGGCGGTGCTGTCGGCCGTGTTGTCGGCCGTGGTCCTCGGAGCCGTGGGAGCGGGCGTGGGTTCCTGGCTGGCTTGGCAGACGGGTGCGGCGCTGCCGTCGGACACCGAAGCCCTACAGACGGCGGAAACCGTAGCGGGTGTGCCCATGAACGCGCCGCAAGTGGCCCGCATGGCTGATCGGGGGGAACCTCACCCCAGCGTGTACGTCTTCGCCCCGGAACAAGCGCTGCCGAACTGGACTTTGGCGGCCGCGCAGGCGCGACTTCGGGCCGACGGCTGGACACTTGGAACCGTCCGGGAGTCCACCATCCAGGCGGTGGGGGACCGACCGGAAAGCCCCGTCTATTCGGTCCAGGCCACCCGGGGTGATCTGGAACTTCAGGTAGTCGGGGATACCGCCCCCTCGGGCGGCACCAGCACATACGTGAACGTGAGAATCAAACCGGTTTGGCCCGGCTGGGAACCAGCGGCGATCCTGGTGGCCGGGCTTGCCGGCGCGGTCACCGGCTGGCTCCTCACCGGCTTCGCCAGCTACCGCCTCCGAGGACGCACGCTGCCGCGCCGACTTACCGTGCTCGCGCTCGGCGTCACCGCGCTGGGGTTCGCCGCCGATCCCACCATCGGCCTGTACGAGACGTTGGCCGGCTACGCCTTCGGCGACCCGGAACTCGTCCGGGCGAGCTACCCAGCCTACTACTGGGTGGCGGCCCGACCTGCCACCGAACGTGTCGGCGGAGCGCTGGCCATCGGACTCATGATCCTTGTCCTAGCCGCCACGGGCCGCCGCCGGTCCGAGGAACGGCCCACCGCAACGGCGGCCTGACCGTACTCCAGCGGTCCGTCCCTGTCCGCGAGCGGAGGATCGAGTGCACGTAGCCGGGCCTGACCAGCCGGTGCGGCGTGGGTGATCGCACCCAACCGGCGGCTCGGGCCCGGCGCAGCGGTGACTAGAATCGCCGTCGTGACGGATTCCGCGCAGCTCACCCACGTTGACGCGGCAGGCGCAGCCCGCATGGTCGACGTCTCCGCCAAGGCGGTGACCGGGCGGCTGGCCGTCGCCGCCGGCCGGCTCCGCACCACCCGTGCGGTCGTCGACCTTCTGCGCCGCGACGGGCTACCCAAGGGGGATGCGCTCGCCGTCGGCCGGCTCGCCGGGATCATGGGCGCGAAGCGGACCCCGGACCTGATTCCGCTCTGCCACCCGATCGCCCTGCACGGGGTCGCCGTCGACCTGACCCTCACCGACGACACCGTCGAGATCACCGCGACCGCCCGGACGGCCGACCGCACCGGCGTCGAGATGGAGGCGCTCACCGCTGTCGCGGTCGCCGGCCTGGCCCTCGTCGACATGGTCAAGGCGGTCGATCCGGCGGCCACGGTGGACGCGGTCCGGGTCCTGCGTAAGGAGGGCGGAGCGACCGGTGAGTGGGTCCGCCCCGAGGATCGTTCGTGATCCGGGCGCGGGTGGTCGTCGCCTCCAACCGGGCCTTCGCCGGTGTCTACCGGGACACCAGCGGCCCGCTGCTCGCCGCCGGCCTGCGGCAGCTGGGCTGCGCGGTGGACGAGCCGGCCATCGTGGTCCCGGACGGTGACCCGGTCGGCGCGGCGCTGAGCGCCGCCGCCGCCGAGGGGGTGGATGTCGTGGTGACCAGTGGTGGCACCGGCATCAACCCGACGGACCGTACCCCGGAGGTGACCCGGGCGCTGCTCGACCACGAGATCCCGGGCATCGCGGAGGCCATCCGCGCGTACAGCCGGGAGCGCGTGCCCACCGCGGTGCTGTCCCGGGGAGTCGCCGGTGTGCTGGGGCGGACGCTGGTGGTGAACCTCCCCGGCTCGACCGGGGGCGCCCGGGACGGGCTGGCCGTGCTCGGGCCGATCCTCGCCCACGCCGTTGACCAGCTTCGTGGTGGGGACCACTGATCGGTTCACGGACCAACGGGCACGTGCATGCCCCGATACTCTCGTCGGGTGAGCATGGAAGCCGCCGCCGCCCCCGTCGCTCCGCCCCCACCCGCGGGCTGGGAGGAGGCGCGTTCCCGGGCGTACGCAGTGGGTCGAGCCGCCGCGCTGCCGGTGGTGAGTCGCCCGCTCGTTGACCTCGACGGGCATACCCTGGCCGAGCCGTTGGCCACCCGGACCCCCCTACCGGCGTTCCGCACGACCAGCGTGGACGGCTGGGCGGTGCGGGGCGCCGGCCCGTGGCGGATCGTGGGTCGGGTCCTGGCCGGCGGGGTTCCGGCGCCGCTGACCGAGGACGGCACCACCGTCGAGATCGCCACCGGTGCGATGGTTCCCGACGGCGCCGCCGCCGTGCTGCGGGTGGAGGAGTCGAGCCGTACCCCGGACGGGTTGGTGGCCGGCACCCCGCGTCCGTCGCCCGAGTGGCGGCTGCCGGGCGAGGAGGCCGCCGCCGGAGAGGAGCTGTGCCCGGTCGGCACGCCCGTGGACCCGGCGGTGATCGGGTTGGCCGCCTCCTGCGGACACGACACCCTGCGCGTACGGCGGCAGCCCCGCGCGGCGCTGCTGGTCTTCGGGGACGAACTGTTGACGGCCGGGCCGCCCGGGGCGGGGCGGGTCCGGGACGCGCTCGGTCCGGCCGTGCCGGCGTGGCTGCGCCGGTACGGGTGTGCGGTGCGCCCCGCCGACGTGGTCGGGCCGGTGGCGGACACCCTCTCGGCGCACGTGGCGGCGCTCAGCGATGCGCTCACCCACGCCGACCTGGTCTGCACGACCGGCGGCACCATGCACGGCCCGGTGGACCACCTGCATCCCGCGCTCGAGGCGTTGGGGGCGGAGTACGTGGTCAACACCGTCGCCGTTCGGCCCGGCTTCCCGATGCTGCTGGCCCGGGTGGTCGGCACCGACGGCCGGGTACGCTTCGTCGCCGGGCTGCCCGGTAACCCGCAGTCCGCGATCCTCGCCCTGGCGTCGCTGGTCGCGCCGCTGCTGGCTGGTCTCGCCGGCCGGCCGATGCCGGAGCTGCCGCAGGCGGTGCTCGCCGAGCCGATCCCGGGGCGGGGTGCCTTCACCCACCTTGCATTGGTGCGGCTGGATCGCGTCACCGGCACCGCCCACCCGCTCCGGCATGTCGGCTCGGCCATGCTGCGTGGCCTGGCCGGAGCCGACGGGTTCGCGGTGATCCGCCCCGGCGCGTCCGGCGAGCCGGGCGACCGGGTGTCGGTTGTGCCGCTGCCGTTGCTGCCCGGGGAGCGCGGGTCGTGACCGCCCCGACCGTGGCGTTCGGCGAGGTTACCGAGCGACCACTGGATCTCGCCGCCCACGAGGGCGCGGTGGCGGACCGGGCCGCTGGCGCGGTGGTGTCGTTTCAGGGCGTCGTCCGGGATCATGACCACGGCCGGGCGGTGGTCGCGCTGACCTACGAGGGGCACCCGAGCGCCGAGCGGGTGCTGCGCGAGGTCGCTGCCGAGCTCGCCGCCGACCCCGAGGTGTACGCGGTGGCCGTCTCGCACCGGGTCGGGCCTTTGGAGATCGGCGATGCGGCGCTGGTGGCGGCGGTCAGCACCGCCCACCGGGCCGCCGCGTTCGCCGCCTGTGCCCGATTGGTTGACGAGGTGAAGGCGCGGCTGCCGATCTGGAAGCGGCAGGTGTTCGCGGACGGCACCGAGGAGTGGGTGAACTGCCCCTGACGCCGGCCGTGCGGTCGCCGGCCGTGCGGTCGCCGCTCAGCGGTGGCTGAGCAGCGGGACGGGCCGGCCTGGACGCTCGCCGTAGAAGGCCGGCTCGGCCCCGGGGCGCCAGGGCAGCGCGGCGACCAGCACGATCAGCGCCAGGGCCAGCGAATTCTCCATCAGGGCACCGAAGAGACCGTCCTGATAGTGCGACACCTCGGGCAGTTGGTGCTCGAACGGCCAGATCGGCGAGACGAGGAAGAGGAGATAGAGGGCCAGGGCGGCGACCCCGTGCCGGAGCCCGGTCAGTGTCGGGTACCAGATCGGGGGGCGCAGGCCGTTCACCCCGGGTAGGCCCTCCAGGCCGGCCCGGGTGGCGAGCGCCCGGCTGGCGTCCCGGCGGCGGACGGCGGCGTCGGCGAGCACGATGATCGCGGGGATCACCCAGACGAGGTGGTGGGTCCAGGAGATCGGGCTGATCACACTGGTGGTGAGCCCGACCAGGGTGAATGCCGTCAGCTCGTCGCCATCTGCCCGGGCGTTGGCGGCCCGGGACAGGCCGAGTGCGAGCAGCAGGATCGCGAAGGTGAACCAGAGCAGCCCCGGGGTCTCGATCGAGTCGTGGAGGCGGGCGAGCAGGCCGGCGAGCGACTGGTTGGGGGTCATGTCGGCGGCACCGACCCGCTCGGTCTGCCAGAGCACCCCACCGAAGTAGGCCCGGGACTCGGGGCCGACGACGGCGAACGACCCGATCGTCACGGTCAGTACCGTGCCCACGGCGGTGGTCGCCACCCGCCACTGGCGGGTGATCATGAGGTAGGCGATGAAGAGTGCGGGGGTCAGCTTCACCGCGGTGGCGAGGCCGATCCCGACGCCCGCCCAGGCGCCGCTGTAGACGAAGCGCAGCAGCGGCCCGTCGGTGGGCGCGACGTGGGTGCCTCGACGGGACCGCCAGCGCAGACCGACCAGGTCGGCCATGACCAGTGCGAACAGCAGCAGATTGACCTGCCCGTAGCCGAGGGTCTCCCGGGACGGCTCAAGGGCGGTGGCGAGCACCGTCGCGAGCGCCACCGCGTACCACAGGGGATAGTTGAGCCGGTCGGCGATCGGGCGGAGCAGCGCGGTGAGGACCACGGCCAGCGCGGCGATGCTCGCCACCGCGTTTACCAGCCCGGCCAGCCCGACCGGAAGATGCGCCATCGGGAGCATGGCGAGCCCGGCGAAGGGCGGGTAGGTGAACCCGAGGGTGGTGTCGGGCGCGATGAACTCGTACAACTCGTGGCCGTTCGCCCACCACACCGCCGCACCGTGGTAGATCTTCATGTCGAAGAAGTTGTACGGTCGCCCGAACGCGTCGACCGCGAGCCAGGCGGCGTACGCGACGACGGCCACGATTCCGATCCGGATGGCGGTCCTACGGTCGAGCCCTCGCCGGACCTGGCGAACCGGGGTGAGGCGGCGTACTCGCCGACGGAGGGTCGTCGGCATTGAGTGGCCACCCCCGTACCAATATCGTCCTAGCCGTCCTGGTCCGGTACGGAGCCTAGAACGGTCCCTCACGTTTTGCCTCCTGCGTGCTATGACCGTGTCCGATCCCACACTGGCTTTTGACATTTCCGCCGGGTTAACACCGGGCGGTCGGTACGCCGGACTCACTGTTTGGTCCGACGGAGTGCGACGGGAGGAGAATCGACGCAGGTCAACCAGGGAAGCGTCGAGCCGTCGCTGCCGATCGTACGGCGGTCCGAGCCTGCCGGCGGGCGGTACGAGCAGCTCGCGTCGCCCAACGCTGGGAGTGGCCGAGCCGCTGACCGGCCCGCCAGCGTAGCCCCGGCTTCCCGGCGGTGTCCGCGGCGGCCAGCAAGAGCCCACCGAATAGGCCAAGGTTTTTCAGGAAATGGAGTTGGTTGTTGACCCGCTGCCCCGGATCCGCGTCAGTCCAGAACGGATGCCCGGCGATAGTACCCGGCACCAGAGTGCCGGCCAGAACCAAGGCCGCCGGTCGGGTGAGTCGTCCGGTGGCGAGCAGTAGGCCAGCCCCGAACTGTACCGCGCCATTGGCGCGGATCAGGGTCTCGGTATCGGTGGGGACGCCGGGAACAGCTCGTCGCAACAGGGGCGCGACCCGGTTGGCCATCGGCGTGGCGGCGGGGGCGAGCCGACCCGGGACGGCGAGGCTGCGGGCCCCCTCGACCACGAGGATGCCACTGAGCATTACTCGGGCGAGGGAGCGCACGGGTGTCATGGGTAAGTCATACCCTGTCGGATCCGCCGCCACCCCGGCAACCGACCGATCTGGATCGGTCGACGCGGCCTGCCACGCCGAATCGCGGGACTGTCCCGGACGGGCCGGCGCCGGCGGGGTAACGTCCCCGGCGTGACCACCATGCGACTACGGCCTGAGGAGCCGGCAGATACCGGTGCGGTGCGGCGGGTCCTCGCCGGCGCGTTCGCCCGTCCCGACGTAACCACCCCGCCGGAGGTCGGCCTCGTCGACGAGCTGCGGGGCAGCGCGGAGTGGCTGCCGGCGCTGGCCATGGTGGCCGAGTATGGGGGTGAGGTCGTCGGCTACGCGCTGCTCACCCGGGTGCGGGTTCGTTCCGACCGCGACGACGTGGCCGCGCTCGTCCTCGGGCCGGTGGCGGTCGCCCCGCACCGGCAGCGCATCGGGCTGGGCAGCGCGGTGGTGCAGGCGGCCCTGGACGCCGCCGCCGAGCTGGGTGAGCGCCTCGTGGTGGTGTTGGGTGATCCGGCCTTCTACCGGCGCTTCGGGTTCGGTCGGGCCGACCGGCTCGGCCTCACCAGCCCTTGGTCCGGGCTCGGCGAGCCCTGGCAGGCCCGGGTGTTGCCCTCGGTCGGCGGTGGCACCGGACCGTCCGCTCCCGGCGAGGTGATCTTTCCGCCGCCGTGGTCGAAGGTGTGAGTCGACCGAGCTACGGCTGGCTCGACCAGCTACGCCGGCTCGCTCGACCAGCTACGCCGGCTGGGTGCGGAGGTAGCGGCCGAAGTGGGGCACGGTGAACGCCACCGTGCCGCGTTCGCCAGAGTAGATGAGACCCTTTTTGATCAGCGCGTCCCGAGCCGGGGAGAGGCTTGCGGGCTTGCGCCCCAGCGCGCGGGCGATCTCGGCGGTCGGCACGGCGGCGTCCATGTCATCCGGGGCGCCGGCGTCCGTATCGTCAACCAGGGAGAGGGTCGCCATCGCCCGCATGTATTCGCGTTCGGCCGGAGTGGCTCGCTCGAACCGGGAGCCGAAGAAGCCCACCGCCAGCTCGGCCTCGGCGTCCGGCGCCGCCACCCGGACATCGGCGGCGGTGATCGGTGAGCGGGGAGCGTGGTCCCAGGTCGTCTTCCCGTACGCCTGGACGAAGTAGGGATAGCCGCCGGACTTCTCGTAGAGCAGGTCGAGCGCCTTCTGCTCGTACTCGATCTCCTCGCGCGCGGCGGGCGCACAGAGCGCCTGGTCGGCGGCGATCCGGTCCAGTCGATCGATGCGCTGGTAGCGAAAGAGCCGTTCGGAGTACGACTTCGCCGCGCTGAGCACCGCCGGAAGGTGCGGCAGGCCGGCACCGACCACGATCAGCGGCGCGCCGAGTTGGGACAGCTCATGGCAGGCGGCACAGAGCGCGGAGACCTCCTCCGGGGCGAGGTCCTGCATCTCGTCGATGAAGACGGCGATGCCGGTGCCGACGTCGGCGGCCACCGCGGCGGCGTCGGTCAGCAGCTCCACCAGGTCGATCTCGATGTCGCCGGAGTCGGCCCGTCCGCTCGCGGCGGGGACATCGATGCCGGGTTGCCACCGGTCCCGTAGCCGGGGGGAGGTCCCGCCCCGACCGCTCGGGGCGGACCGTTGCGCGAATGCCTTCAGGACACCGAGGAAGGCGTCGATCCGGTCTGGAGCGCGGTGCCGGGGGGCCAGTTCGCGTACGGCCATGTGGAGGGCGGCCGAGATCGGTCGGCGCAGCGACTGGTCTGGCCGGATTTCGATCTTGCCGCTGCCCCAGAGTCGGTTGATGGCCTGCGACCGGAGCGTGTTGAGCAGCACCGTCTTGCCCACGCCGCGTAGCCCGGTGAGCATCAGGCTGCGCTCTGGTCGGCCGCGCGCGATCCGCTCCAGCACGATGTCGAAGACGTCCAGCTCCCGCCCGCGCCCGGCCAGCTCGGGCGGGCGTTGCCCGGCTCCCGGAGCGTAGGGATTGCGGATCGGATCCACGCATCGGAGAGTATCGGGCTGTCTAGCAGCGGGGCTAGACCTCGGTAGATGGAGCTACCGGCGTGTCGTGAACTCCGGTCTCGACTCAAATCTAGGTCTATCTAGCCACCACGCTAGACAGCCCTAGGTATGGGGATAGTGCGTGGTCCGGGGTTTCGTTGGTCGCCGTCCCCCGAGCGGCGGTGCTCAGCGTTTTTTCAGGCAGAGCACGAAGTCGAGAGTGTCCAGGTCGCTGTCGAAGAAGAACCAGTTGGTGTAGCCGCCGACAGAGGCGCATTTCGCCGCCGCGTCCTTCTCGCCCGTGGTCGGGCCGTCCACGCGGCGCAGCACCTCGTACGTCTGCGGGCCGCACTCGGTGATCAGCAGTTCGGGTGTGCCGTCGGCCGGCCCGTCGTTGCGGACGCACTGGCCGACCTCGACGAAGCGGGAGTTGGCTGAAGAGTCCGGGGCGGCGAGACCGGGCCTCGCCGATGTGGCTGGCCCGGCTGAGGAGACCGAGGCCGTGCCGGTGGGAGTCGGGTCGGACGCCGCCGGTGTCTCGTCGCCCCCGGCGCGGAACCAGAGGGCACCCGCCCCGACCCCGAGGGTCAGGAACACGACGATGCCGAGTACCGCGACCAGCGGTCCGCGGCGCCGAGTGGGAAGCGGCTCGGCACCGGGGCTGGCTGGTGGCTCGTAGTCCGGCATGCGCGTCCTCCTGCGGGAGTGTGAGCGGCTGGACACCCGGGTATCGCCGCCTTCGCCACCGTAGTGGGTGGCGGCCGCGATTCAGACCAGGCGGAGCTGGCGGTCCTTGGGGCGGCGGGACTCCGGTTCCCCGAGGCGTTCGAAGAGCCCCGGATCTATCGCGGACAAGAATGGTGAGGGTCGACAGTCGTACTCGGTGCCGTGCCGGAATCGGCGGGCGGCGTGGCTGAGGTAGAGCCGATCCTGCGCGCGAGTCACCCCCACGAAGAAGAGCCGGCGCTCCTCGGCGACCGCGTCGTCGTCCGGCTCGCTGCCGGGCCAGCGCAGCGGCAACAGCCCGTCCTCGGCGCCGACCAGGAAGACCACCGGGAACTCCAGCCCCTTGGCGGCGTGCAGAGTGAGCAGGGTGACCGCCTGCGCGCGTGGATCGAGCGCGTCCACCTCCGCCCCCGTCGCCAGCT
Source organism: Salinispora goodfellowii (assembly GCF_059570675.1). Lineage (NCBI taxonomy): Bacteria > Bacillati > Actinomycetota > Actinomycetes > Micromonosporales > Micromonosporaceae > Salinispora > Salinispora goodfellowii. The sequence continues at coordinate 163,935 of NZ_JCANTD010000007.1, forward strand.
GGGACAGGAACAGGTCGAGGTCATCGCCGCAGCGCCGGGCCAGTGGGGTGAGCAGGTCGACCGCCACCCGTACGTCGGTCGGCCCGGCGGTGCCCGAGCCGTCGAGGGTGGGGGTGGCGAACCGTTGCGCGACGACCTGCCCGGCGAGCCGAACCCGGGCCGGCAGGCCGCCGTCAACACCGCCGGTGTGCCGCAGCTCTCGGGCGATCTCGGCGACGCCGGGGCGGTCCCGGAGCCGGTCATGAGAACGTTTCTGCACCGGGATGTTCGCCCGGGACAGCGCGTCCACGATCGGCGCGGCCTGCGCGTCGGTGCGGTAGAGCACCGCGATGTCGGAGAACGAGAGCGTGGTCGTGCCGCCGTCGATCCGCCCCGAATCCAGCGAGCGGTGCGACAGCCCGCCGACCAACTCGTCCACCGTACGGGCGACGAAGGTGGCCTCGTCGGCGACGGAGGTGGCCGCGTACCGGCCGAGCAGTGGGGCCTCCGGGTCGAGTCGGGCCGGGTCCAGCCGGCGGCCCCGGACCAGCGACGTGGGGGCGATCGCCTGTACCGCGGCGGCCAGGATCGGTGCCGACGAACGGTAGTTGCGGTTCAGCCGGACCAGCCGGGCATCGGTGAAGTCCTGCGAGAAGCGCAGGAAGTAGCGGACATCGGCTCCCCGGAAGGAGTAGATCGCCTGGTCCGGGTCGCCGATCGCGCAGAGGTTCCCGTCGGCGGGGCTGAGCAGCCGGAGGAGCTCGTACTGCACCTCGTCAACGTCCTGGTACTCGTCAACGAAGATCCACTGCCACCGTTCGCGACAGGAGTCGGCCAACCGCCGATCGGCTCGCAGCAGGGTCAGCGGCAGGGTGAGCAGCTCGTCGAGGTCGACCAGGTCCTGCTTGCGGAGCAGCGCCAGGTAGGTGCCGTCGTCGTCGCCGGCCTCGGCCCGGGCGGCGGCACGGTCCGCGTCGTCGGCGATCCGGAAGTTCGCCGGCAGGCCGGCGGCCGCGTGGTTCTCCCGCAGGAGCTGCAGGCCGACGGAGTGGAACGTGCCGACGGTGACGTCCTCGGCGACCGGCCCGAGTAGCCCGTCGAGTCGGTGCCGCAGCTCCTCGGCGGCGCGCCGGGTGAAGGTGATCGCCAGGCAGCGCTCCGGAAAGACGTTCAGCTCCGCGCAGAGGTACGCGATCCGGTGCGTCAGCGTACGGGTCTTGCCGGTGCCCGGACCGGCCACGATCAGCAGCGGCCCACCCGGCGCGGACGCGGCCACCCGCTGCATCGCGTCCAACCGATCGAGCAGACCGGTGCCGACCTCCTCCATCCCGGAGAGCATCGGCTCGAAGGGCTCGTGCGGCGAGGGGGGTGGTGCGATCGGCGGCGCGGGTTGGCTGGCCCGCCTCGGCTCCGGCTTCGTCGCCGGACGACGGGCCTTCGGGTTCGGGGTCGGTTCCGCGGGACGGCGCGGCGCCGGCACGGCGGGTACGTCGAAGAGCGTCTCCTGCGCCGCCGTGCCCCCGCCGGGGCGGAGTTCGGTCGGGTCGAAGAGGGTGATGACGCCGTACTCGCCATCGAAACCTGGCACCCGGCGGACCTCGCCCCGGCGAAGCCGGCGGATGCCCTCGGCGAGGAACTCGCCGCCGACCCGGTCGATCTCCGCGAGTGGGGTCCGGGTGAGGATCTCCAGCTCCGGGCCGAGCGCGGCGATCAGGTCGTTGAGCTTGCCCGCGACCTTCTTGGATCGCGGGCCCACCGTGTTGATCTCACCGAGGAGCTCGGCCAGCGGCACCAGGTGGGTGACGTCCCGGGCGTGCGCCGGCCGGTGCCCCGCGGGGCGGTCGGCCAACTCCTCCACCCGGTTGAGGACCCCGACGGTCAGCGGCTTGCCGCACTCCGGGCAGCGGCCGCCGGCCGCCCGGGTCTGCTCCGGTGCCCAGTTGACGCCGCAGAGTCGGTGGCCGTCCGCGTGGTACTTCCCCTCTTCCGGGAAGAACTCGATCGTCCCGGCCAGGCCGTCGCCGGTCCGCAGCGCCTCCCGGATGGCGAAGTAGTCGCGGGCGGAGCTGAAGACCGTCGCCTCTCGGGCCAGCGCGGGCGGCGAGTGGGCGTCGGAGTTCGACACCAACTGGTAGCGGTCGAGGCTGCCGACCCGCCAGTTCATCTCCGGGTCGGAGGAGAGGCCGGTCTCCACCGCGAAGATGTGCTCGGCCAGGTCGGCGTAGCAGTCGGCGATCGCGTCGAAGCCGGACTTGGAGCCAAGGGCGGAGAACCACGGCGTCCAGATGTGCGCCGGTACGAGGTAGCCGTCCGGGCTCGCCGTAAGGGTGATCTCCAGCAGGTCGCGGGAGTCCAGACCGAGGATCGGCCGTCCGTCCGAGCCGAGGTTGCCGATCCGCCCGAGCGCCGTGTTGAACCGGGCCACCGCCGCCAGGTCCGGAAGGTAGACCAGGTGGTGCACCTTGCGCGTCCGGTCGTCGCGTTTGTAGATCGTGGAGATCTCGACGCTGAGCATGAACCGTACCGGGGTGTGCTCCGCCGCGTCGGCGAGGCGTGGCGGTAGCTGGCGCGCGATCTCCCGCTCGGCCTCCGGAGCGAGCCGGTACAGGCCCGGCTCCGCCGGCTGCAGGGTCTCCCGGAGGTGGTCATACCAGGCGGGGTGGGTGAAGTCGCCGGTGCCGAGGACCGCGACGCCCTTACGCCGAGCCCACCAGGCGAGGTTCGGCAGGGTGAGATCACGGCTGCACGCCCGCGAGTATTTCGAGTGGATGTGCAGGTCCGCGACGAAGGATGGGAGGCCACCGGGGGGCGCGGAGTTGATCGGAGGCACGAGGCATCCTGCCACAAAGCCCGCGTCCTACGCTCGCCGCCACGCGCTCACGTGAGCTGCACTATGCCGAACGCAGCTCGACGAGGGTGACCTGTGGCTCGGCGCCGACTCGGACCGGGGGCCCCCAGAAGCCGGCGCCGTTGGTCACGTACACCTGGGTGCCATCGACCTCGCCGAGGCCGGAGACCACCGGCTGTTCGAGCCCGACCAGGTAGTTGAAGGGCATCATCTGCCCACCGTGGGTGTGCCCGGAGAGCTGCAGGTCAACACCGTGTTTGGCGGCCTCGAAGGCCGCGACCGGCTGGTGGGCGAGGAGTACCACCGGCCGGTTCGGGTCCCGATCGCCGAGGGCGGCGGCGTAGTCCGGCGGCCCGGCCACCCCGGTGCCGGCGGCATCGGCGTCGTTGACCCCGGCCAGGTCGAGTGCCCCGCCCCGGGCCTTGATCTCCACCCGATGGTTCTGCAGGACCCGCAGGCCCAGGCGGTCCACCTCCTGCACCCACTCCTCCACGCCGGAGTAGTACTCGTGGTTGCCGGTGACGAAGTAGCTGCCGTGTCGGGATCGCAGGTCGCGCAGCGGTGCCGCCGCCTCGCCCAGCTCGGCGACGGAGCCGTCCACCAGGTCGCCGACGACCGCGACGAGGTCGGCGTCCAGCCGGTTGATCGTGGCCACGATCCGTTCGGTGTGCGCGCGCCCGAGCAGCGGGCCGATGTGGATGTCGGAGACGGTGGCGATGCGGAGGCCGTCCATGCTCCGGGGTAGCCGGGCCAGCTGGACCTGTACCCGGTCCAGCTGGGGTGGGCCGAGGGCGGTGCGCACGCCGTAGCCGGTCAGGCCGGTGGCGGTGAGCCCGGCGAAGATCGCCGCCCCGCGCGCGAGGAGCAACCGGCGGGACGGATCGTGGTCCGGCCCGTCGGCGGGCGGGGCGGTGGCCGGCGGTTCGGCCGACCCGCCGGCCGCCACCAGGGCGGGTTCTGGCGCCGGAGCGGTGGGCGCGGCGGCGGCCTCCCGGCGGCGCAGTACCAGCCGGGCGACCACCATCGGCAGCTCCAGGGCCACCAGCAGGACCAGCAGGTAGAACAGGACCGCGAGCCAGAGGTACCCCGGCCAGGCGAACCAGTGCACCCCGGCTTGGGTGCCGACCAGCGTGGCCGGGACGAGCACCGCGAGCACCAGCATGGTGACACCGCCGATGCGTCGCGGGAGCCCCGGCCGAGTGGTGTCGCGTACCAGCCGCTTCCAGAGGTAGAAGTGGACCAGGCCCGTGAACAGGGCCAGAGCGGCGACGAACCCCAGTACCGCGAACAAGGTTGTGCCTCCCTCAGCCACCCGCGAAGGGTGGCAGAACGTCGATCGTGGCGCCCGCGGGCAGCGGTGCCCGCCGATCGTGCCAGTTCACCCCGTCAACCAGGAAACTGGCAGCGCCCAGTACCGCGCCGAGCCGCTCGCCGTGCCGGTCGGCGATGTCGGTCAGGACCGCGTCCAGCGACCGGCCGGCGGGCAGGTACTCCTCGGCGCATCCGGCCGCCGCCCGGGCCCCGGCGAAGTAGCGGATCGTGAGGGTCGCGGTCATCCGGTCGGGTCGGGCGTCGTTCGCTGGCCCCCGCAGGTCGGACACGTCAGCCTCCTATCGCGGACATCGAGCGGTCGGGTTGCAGGAACCCCGGGTCGTCGATGCCGTGGCCAGCCCGTTTACCCCACATCGCGGCCTGCCAGCGGCGGGCGAGCTCGTCGTCGTCGGCCCCCGCGCGGAGCGCTCCGCGCAGGTCGGACTCGGTGGTGGCGAAGAGGCAGTCCCGGACCTGACCGTCGGTGGTGAGCCGGGTACGGTCGCACTCTCCGCAGAAGGGGCGGGTGACGCTGGCGATCACGCCGACCCGGGCCGGGCCGCCGTTGACCAGCCAGGTCTCGGCCGGCGCCGCGCCCCGGTGGGCGGGATCCGGTACCAGGGTGTGTTCGGCCCGGAGCAGGGTGAGGATCTCGTCGGCGGTGACCATGGTTGACCGGTCCCAGCCGTGCTGGGCATCCAGCGGCATCTGCTCGATGAAGCGCAGTTCGTAGTGGTTGTCGAGGGCGAAGCGCAGCAGCGCGGGCGCCTCGTCCTCGTTGATGCCGCGGATCAGGACTGTATTGATCTTGACTGGGGTCAGCCCGGCCTGGGCCGCGCCGGTCAACCCGCCGAGCACGGCAGCCAGTCGGTCCCGTCGGGTCAGCCGGACAAACCGCTCCCGGTCGAGGGTGTCCAGCGAGACGTTCACCCGGTCCAGGCCAGCGGTGCGCAGGGCCGGCGCCAGCCGGTCCAGCCCGATGCCGTTGGTGGTCAGCGAGATGCGCGGCCGGGGGGCCAGCGCCGCGACCGCCGCGACGATGCCGACCAGGCCGGGCCGGATCAGCGGCTCACCACCGGTGAACCGCACCTCGGTCACCCCGAGCCGCTGCACCGCGATCCGGATCAACCGGACCACCTCGTCGTCGTCGAGGAGCTGCGGCCCGGCGAGCCAGGGCAGCCCCTCGGCCGGCATGCAGTAGGTGCAACGCAGGTTGCACTTGTCGGTCAGGGAGACGCGCAGGCTTCGGGCGACGCGGCTATGCCGGTCAACGAGGACGCCAGCGGTCGGTCGGGCGGCGCTCACCTCACGACGGTAGCGCGCCGGAGCCGAGTAGGGCGTTCCGGGCGGTGTGACCTACCGCTTCGCGGTAGGACGCACCGAAGAGCGCGGTGTGCACCAGCAGCAGGTGAAGCTGGTGCAGTGGGATCCGCTCCGGCCAGCCATCGGCTAGCGGCCACGCCTCGTCGTAGGCGGCGCGGATCCGGTCCAGGTGCGGTGCGCCACCGAAGAGCGCGAGCTGCGCGAGGTCGGTCTCCCGGTGGCCACCGTGTGCTGCCGGATCCACCAGCCAGGCCCGGTCGTCACGGCCCCACAGCAGGTTGCCCGGCCAGAGGTCACCGTGCAGCCGGGCCGGCGGTTCGTCGCCGCCGAGGGTGGCGGCCCGGTCGGCGACCTGCTCGACCAGCTTCCGCTCCGCCGGGCCGAGCGCGCCGTTGTCGACCGACATCCGCAGGTACGGCAGGAGCCGGCGCTCGACGAACCACCGCGACCACGGGCCGTCGTCCCGGGTGTTGTCCGCCGGTAGCGTGCCGATGAAGCCCGGCCAGTCGGCGCCGAAGGCCGGGGCGCCGGCCCGGTGCAGGGCCGCCATTTCCCGGCCGAACCGCTCGGCCGCCCCCGGGTCGGGCTCGCCGGGCTCGACCCATTCCAGCGCCAGCAGGTTGGGCAGTGCCACGATCACCTCCGGTACGGCGACCGCGTCCGCCTCCCGTAGCCAGCGCAGCCCGGCCGCCTCGCTGGCGAAGAAGTGCCCCGGCTGGTCTCCGGTGGCCGTCTCGGGCCAGGTCTTGGCGAGGATCGAATGCCCGTCGTCGAGGGTGAGCCGGGCGACGGTGCAGCTACTGCCGCCAGCGACCGGCGTCTCCCGGATCCGCTGGTGGGTCCGGAAGGTCGGCAGGTGCTCCGGGTGGGCCCGCAGGTACGCCAGATCCATGGGTCGGACGGTAGTGGGTCGGGGCGGGCCGAGGGCAGCAGAGGCCGAGAAGTCGCCGTGACCAGCGCAACTACCCAACGTAGCTGTGGATAGACCGCGTGTCGTCCACAGGGGCGGACGGCGGTCGGGAACGGCGTACAGGCTTCCGGAATGGCCCCGCCTGACCTCCCCCGGTTCTCCGTACGCTCCGGCGCGGACCTGATCGCCGCCGTGCCCTATCTGCTTGGGTTCCATCCGGCGGACAGCCTGGTCGTGGTGGGGATGCGTGGTCCACGGGTCACCTTCGCCGCGCGGGCAGACCTTGCGGGCCTGGCCGGCTCCACCGCGGCGGCCCGGCACCTGGCGGCAGTGGTCGCACAGCAGTCCACCGACCGGGCGATGGTGCTCGGCTACGGGCCCGCGTCCCGGGTCACCCCCGCGGTTGACGCGCTCCGGCAGGCCCTGGCCGAGGTGGGGATCGGGGTGCTCGACGCGCTTCGAGTCACCGATGGCCGCTACTGGTCGTACCTCTGCCCGGAGCCGGAGTGCTGTCCGCCCGACGGCACCGCGTACGACTTGGGCGCGAGTCAGGTGGCCGCCGCCGCGGTCCTCGCCGGTCAGGTCGCTCTGCCTGATCGGGCGGCGCTCGTCGCCCAGGTGGCGTCGGTCGAGGGCGACGAGCGCGCTCGGCTGCGGCGGGCCACGCAGCGGGCGGGGCGGCGTTTCGCCGACCTGGTGGCCCGGGCACCCGGGGCTGACCGGTCCGGCGGGCGGTCGGCCGACTGGCCGGGCGGGCGGTCGGTGCGGTCGGTGCGGTCGGTGCGGGCGGCGGGGAATGTCGCGATTCGGGCCGCTCAGCGTCGGCGCCGACGGGGCGAACGGCTCGACGACGACGAGGTGGCCTGGCTGAGTTGGTTGCTGACCGACCAGACGGTGCGCGACCTGGCCTGGGAGTGCACCGATGGGCGGGAGACCGACATCGCGCTCTGGGCCGACCTGCTCCGCCGGGCCGAGCCGGAACTCATCGCCGCCCCCGGTTCCCTGCTGGCCTTCGCGGCCTGGCGGGCCGGGGAGGGGGCGCTGGCGGCGGTGGCGGTGGAACGGGTGCTCGCCCGGCACCCCGACTATTCGCTCGCACTGCTGGTGGACGACCTGCTTCGGCGTGGGGTACCCCCGACCCGGCTGGCCGGGTGGCCAGTCATCGCGTTGCCCGGCGTGGTTCGTCCCCGCCCCCGGCGGGGTGGGCGGGGTGCCCGCTGACCGGCCGGCAGGGTCCCGGCCGGCCGCTGTTCGCGCAGGTGGGCGCGGGGCCCAGTGGGCTCGGCCGGTACCGTAGCCGGGTGCGCAGGTACGCGGCGGTGGTGCTGGCCGGGGGTGCGGCCCGGCGGATGGACGGCGTGGACAAGCCAGCCCGGCCGGTCGGTGGCCGCCCGATGCGGGACCGGGTGCTGGCCGCGGTCGCCGACGCCGCACCGCGAATCCTGGTGGGCCCAGCGGCCGGTGTGCCGGCCGACGTGCTGATCACCCGAGAGTCGCCGCCGGGCGGAGGGCCGGTCGCCGCTGCCGCGGCCGGGCTGGCCCGGCTACCCGCCGAGGTGGACCTTCTCGCCCTCCTCGCCGCCGACCTGCCGCTGCTCACGCGGGACGCGGTCCAGGAGTTGCTGGGCCAGCTCGACGGCGAGCGGGGCGGGGGCCAACCGGCGGTGGGTCCCGGCGGGATTGACGGGGTGTGTTTCGTAGACGACGCCGGGCGGCGGCAGCCGCTCTGCGGGGTGTGGCGGGTCGCCCCGCTGCGGGCCGCGTTCACCCGGCTGGTCACCCAGCGCCCCCTGGCCGGCGCGTCACTGCGGGCTCTGCTGCATGGGTTGGCCGTACGCGAGGTGCCGTGGCATGGGGATGGCCCCCCACCATGGTTCGACTGTGACACTGACGAGGATCTACGCCGGGCAGAGGAGTGGGTGCGATGACAACTATGGACGACTGGGTGACGGCGGTCTGCACAGAGCTTGGCCTCGACCCGGCTCGGGTGCCGGTGCCAGCGGTGCTCGACCTGACGCGGGAGGTGGCGCATCAGGTGTTGCGCCCCGGCGCGCCGGTCGCCGCCTACCTGGTGGGGGTTGCGGTTGGCGGGGGCGCGGAGCCGACCGCCGCCGCCGCCCGGATCCATCAGTTGGTCGCCGACTGGCCGGTCGAGCTGGGTGCGGTGGGTGAGCCCGGAACTCCGACCGACCGGGCCCACCCACCGGGCCAGAGCTGATCAGCTGTTCGGTAGCCAGGCCATGCTCTGACCGGTTGTCGGGTCGGAGGCCCGCAGGCCCGCGTCCGACACCGTCCAGAGGGTGTCGCCGACGAGTAGCGAACGGGTGATGTGCCCACCAGGCGGGTGGGTCACCTCGCCTTGGTCGGTGAAGGTGTCTCCGGCGACCCGCAACAGACGCAGGCCGGCGTTGACCGGGACAGCGAGTAGCCCGGTGGCCGGGTCGTACCGGAAGGCGTGCGGGTCGTGCTCGGCGGCGGACCAGGCGTCCGGGCGGTGCCAGCGGTCCAACCGGAGCGGTTGGGCCGGGTCCCGGACATCGAAGAGCGAGACCTGGACCCCCTGTGCGCGTCCGTCGAGGTCGGCCTCCTGCCCGATGCCGAGCAGCCGGCCGTCCGCGACCGGGTGTAGGTACGCCGAGTAGCCGGTGATCTTCAGCTCCCCGGTGACCCGGGGGGCGGCGTGGTCGCTCAGGTCGAGCGCGTAGAGCGGGTCGGTCTGCCGGAACGTCACCACGTACGCGGTGGCACCGAGGTAGCGCACCGAATAGATCCGCTCCCCCGGGCCCAGTCCGGTGACCGCGCCGGTCAGGGTCAGCACCTCGCCCTGTCGACGTAGCACGTGGACACCGGATTCCGAGCTACGCACGCCCTGGCTCGCGGTGGCGTCGGGCTGGCCCGCGGTGGCGTCGGGCTGGCCCGCGGTGGCGCTCTGGCCGGTGGTGGTGGCGACGCGTAGGTGACCCTGCCACTGGGACAGGGCGTACTGGTTGATCAGCCGGCCGGGCACGGTGCCGGCGGCGACGTATCGAGGGCGGTCGGTGGCGGTGTCGAACTGGTAGATGTCGGTGACCGTCGCGCCGAACTGGTCGGGCCACCGGCCCGGAGTGGACGGTTCCTCCAACTGCCGCTGGCTCGCCAGGTAGAGGCTGTCGCCGCTGCTGTAGACAGTGTCCGCGTCGGCGGCCACGCTGACCGGGTCGCCGTCAGTGAGCCGGTCGGCGGTGAGGTCGAAGCTGAGCACCGTCAGCACGGCGGAGCCGGTGCCGGTCTGCGGGCGGCTGAGTCGATCGCAGTCAACCTGACCGCTGCCGTGCTCCGCGCCGGCTGTCCACTCGTAGGCCGGCAGCCACGCCTCGATGCCTGCGGCGGCCACCGCGGCCCGGTTCGCCTCCTGGCGGGTCGCCTCGTCGGCGGTGGCGGGCAGTTCCGGGAAGGTCACCTGGGGATGGGACTGGACCACCACCCGGACCGTGCTCCCGGTCTGTCGGGCGTCCAGGGTGCGACCGTGGATTTCGTAGCTGCTGAGCACCCGGGGTGGGCCGCTCAGGTCGACCAGGTGGAGCCGGGTCGCGGTGGGCAGATTCGATCCGGGTGGCTGCACGGCGATGTCTTCGGGACCGAGGCCGTCCGCGGGGAGGAACACCATCGGTGCCGCGTCGGTGAGGACCATCGCGTGATCGCCGGACAGGAGTAGGTCGTGCTGGGCCCAGTGGTGCTGGTCGGGGCGATCATTGAGGTCTAGCCGCCCGATGAGTCGCTTGGTGGTGGGGTCAACGACCCGGAGTACACCCTGGCTGATGGTGACGATTCGCCGCCCGTCGGTCTTGACCAGGTCCGGCTCGTCAACGCCGGGCTCGTACCCATTGGTGAGCGAGTGGTCCCCGGCCGGCTCCGACTCGGCGGCGTAGCTGGTGGCGTCCTGCGCTGCCGAAATGGCCCGTTGCTGGGGCGCGCCGCTGGCGAGCTCCCACGGGCCGATCTTGGCTGCGGTCGCGGCGCGCAGTTCGGCCAGCGCATCGGCGCAGGAGTCGAAGGAGACCAGCTGTAGTGGTGACTGGGGCCCGGCCGGTGGTGTCTTCGGCGTCGCTGGCCGGGTCGCGGCGATGCTGCCCGCGAGCAGGAGGACCGCGAGCATTGCACCCGCGAAAAGAGTGGTACGGCGCGATGTCATGCCCCCTCCGACGCCGCCGGCCGGCCCGCGGTTCCCGTACGGCTCGCTGTCGTGGTTCCCGTGCGGCTCACTGTCGGGTGGCTCGGCGACGGCGGGGCGCACCTCCATCGATGTGGGCGGCGGCGGGCTCCGGGACGGCCCGAAGTCGCAGCGACGGTGATCAGTCGGGGGCTGGGCCGACGCCGGGGGACTCGACGAGCCGGGAGAGCACGATGGTGCTGCGGGTGGAGGTCACAAAGGACTCCGCTCGCAGGCGTTCCAATGCGGCCTCGAGATGGGCGATGTCGGCGGCGCGCAGGTGGACGAGGGCGTCCGCCTCGCCCGAGACGGTGTAGGCCCCGACGACCTCGGGGTGTCGGCGGGCGGCGACACCGATCTGCGGTGGCGTGGTTCGACCGGCGCAGAACAACTCGACGAATGCCTCGGTGGTCCAGCCGACCGCGGCCGGGTCAACGACGGCGGTAAATCCGCGGATAACTCCGGTCGCGCGCAGCCGATCGACGCGCCGCTTCACGGCCGGGGCGGAGAGGGAAACCCGCTGTCCGATGTCGGCGTACGACGCACGGGCGTCGGCGACCAGCAGCGCAATGATTCGCTGATCTACTGCGTCGATCTGCAATGTTCTGCCTCCTGGAAGCAATATTTTTGGCTGTTACCGTTGTTCGACGATACCTACCTTGGTAATCGTGAACCAGCAGCGAGTGCCGCGAAAGCGGATATATCTCATGTGCTCGCCGAAGCACTTCGCGGTTGAGTACGCGATCAACCCGTGGATGGACGTCACCGCCGCGGTTGACGTGGAGTTGGCGGTCAAGCAGTGGGACCGGCTGCGCGAGACGCTGGTCGGGCTCGGCCACGATGTGCACCTGCTCACCCCCGAGCCGGGGCTACCCGACATGGTCTACGCGGCGAATGGCGCCCTCGTCGTCGATGGCACCGTCTACGGCGCGCGGTTCAAGCATGCGCAGCGCAGCGCCGAGGCCGCGGCCCACCGCGCCTTCTACCAGTCACACGGTTGGCGCTTCATCGCCCCGACCGCCACCAATGAGGGTGAGGGTGACTTCGCGTACCTGCCGGCGGCGCACGGTGGCCTCGTCCTGGCTGGCTACGGCTTTCGGACCGAGCCCGCCGCCCACGCCGAGGCCCAGGAGGCGCTGGGCCGACCGGTGGTCTCGGTGCGGTTGGTCGACCCCCGCTTCTACCACCTGGACGTGGCACTGGCCTCGATCGATGACAGTAACATCGCCTACTATCCGGGTGCCTTCTCCACCGCCAGCCAGAAGGTGCTGGCGCAGCTCTTTCCCGCGGCTGTGCTCGCCGATGACGCCGATGCCCTCGCGTTCGGTCTGAACCTGGTCAGCGACGGACGCAACGTCGTCCTGAACAGCGAGGCGACCGGCCTCGCCGACAAGCTGGCAGCCGCCGGCTACCAGCCGGTGCCGGTGGCGCTGGCCGAGTTACGCAAGGGCGGCGGCAGCGTGAAGTGTTGCATCGCTGAACTGCGCCCCTAGCGCTCGCTGCCGACCGGCGCAGCGCCGGCAGGTGGCCGGGGGCGGGTCGGCGCCGCCCCCGCTCAGCCGAGCGTGGCCAACTCGGTCAGGAGCACGTTGGAGAGGAGCTGGCCGTCGAGCTGGACCTCCCGGAGGTACCACCGCTGCTGCGGGGTGCGCGACTGGTTGAACTGCCACACGCCGCGGGGGCTGTCAATTCGGCCGATCTTGCCGAGCGCGAGGTTCACCTCCGACGGGGTGGGTGACCCGCCAACACGCCGGATCGCCTGGTTGAGGACGTGCGCCGCATCGTACGACGCCGCCGCGTACGCCGTCGGAGAGGTGCCGTGCTTCTTGCGGTACGCGGAGGCGAACAGCCGGTTGGCCGCGTTGTTGACGTCGGGCGAGTAGTTCAGGGTGGTCTGGATGCCGAGAACATCCGCCTCGTTCTTGAAGCTCGCCAGGACGTTGCCCTCGGTCAGGAAGCCCGGGGCGTAGATGGGGCCGGTGTACCCCTCCGCGCGGAGCTGTTTGAGGAACTCCACGGCAGCGGCGCCGGCGAAGAAGCAGAAGACGCCGTCCGGAGTGCGCGTGAGCGCCGTGGCGATATCCCGCTGGTAGGCGTTCTTGCCCGGGACGCCGGAGATATCCTCCGTCCAGGTAACAGGAGCTCCGATCCGGGGATCGGACTGCCCGAATTCCTCCTGGAAGCCCCGGAGTACGTCCTTGCTGGCTGGGGAGTCCGGCATGATGACCGCCAGCCGTGCCGATGGGTCGAGCGTCTCCTTCAGGTAGCGGCCGAGGGCCCGACCGGCCTCGTCCAGCACGTATGACGTGCGCCAGATGTAGACGACGCTCTGCAGGCTGCTGGGGGAGGCGTTGGAACCGACCAGCGGCACCTGGGCCTGCTCCACGGTGTCCCGGATGCCGAGCATGACGGTCGAGCTGACCACGCCGGTGAGGGCCAGCACTCCCTGCTTGAGCAACTTCTCCACCGCGGCCTGGCCGGATTTCGCGTCGTTGCCCTCATCGACGGCGACCAGCTCGGTCGGGTGCCCGCCGAGCTGGTCCGCGTTGAGATCCAGGAAGAGTTGGAAGCCGTTGGCCACCTCGACTCCGACATCGGTGAGGTCACCGGTTTGCGGAATGAGCATGCCGATCTTGATGGGGCTCAGCGGAGCGTCGGACGCACTGCGGCCGGCACATCCTGCCCCGAGTCCGGCCGTGCCCAGCGCTGCCAACAGCTGTAGGGCACGCCTGCGGTTCACCTGTGTCACCGGTCCCTCTCCAGAAATCTTGGCCGGGCGTATCCGGCCCATCCGGCGTTTTACCCCGATCGGACACGCTGCGTCAACTCGCTGCTAGATTTTGGTGAGGGAACGTAATGCGAGGACGACCTCTGGCCAAGCCGCTGATTCTGGGTCGATGAGGCCGAAATGTTCGCACTTGGCTAGCTCCAGTAGCTGGACGTTGCCGCCAGCGGCGTGCCCGGCGGTAACGAACTCTCTGCTCATCGTTACCGGCACCTGTTCGTCGAGGGCGCCATGCATAACTACTGTCCGTGATTTTGGTGGCGGCAGTGAACGCGGATCGCAGGCCGCATAGCGGTCCGGCACCTCGGTCGGTCCGCCGCCGAGCAGTGCGGCCACCGCACCCGTGTCCAGGTCCAGCCGGTTGGCCTCGGCCAGGTTCGCCACCGGGGCCAGAGCGAGGATCCCGCCGACGACGGTGGGCCGGGTGGCGGCGGCGTAGAGTGCCAGTTGCCCGCCGGCCGAGTGACCGATGAGGATCGGCGGGCCGGCCGCCACCGCGCCGGGGAACGCCTCGGCCGTCAGCCGGGGCAACTCGGACACCCCGGTCAGGACATCGGCCATGGTTCCTGGCCAGCCACCGCCGGGCTGCCCGGTCCGGCGGTACTCGACCTGCGCCACCGGATAGCCGAGCTCGGCCAGCGCGGTCGCCAGCGGCGCGGTGTGCCGGCGGTCGTACTCAGCTCGCCAGAAGCCGCCGTGCACGACGATCACCAGCCGCTCGGGCGGCCCGGCACCGGCTGGTCGGCGCAGATCCGCGACCTGGTCCGGATGGGGGCCGTAGGCGACGGTGACGTCCGGGGCCGGCGCGGGACGGGTGAGCACGGCACGCGGGTCACTGGACATGCCGGTGACGGTAGCGGGTTGCCCCGATCGGCGCTGATCGTTGCTCCCGGAGGGCGCCGCCGGCGGCGGCTGGGGAAAGATGGGTGCCATGACCGAAGCGCAGTCCGCAGGACAGAACGACGTGCAGGACCAGGCTGACGAGCAGGGCCAGGACGATGCTGCCCGGTCCGGCACCGTGGTGGTGGTGGGACCGGATGGCCGTCCGGTGGGCACGGTGCAGACCGACGATAGCCAGGAGGACCCGGCCCGACTGGTCGAGCAGCCGGCCAAGGTGATGCGGATTGGCAGCATGATCAAGCAGCTGTTGGAGGAGGTCAAGGCCGCTCCGCTCGACGACGCCAGCCGGCACCGGATGCGGGAGATCCACGAGCGGTCCATCGTCGAGCTCAAGGAGGGGCTCGCCGTCGAGCTGCGGGAGGAACTGGAGCGTCTCGCCCTGCCCTTCACCGAGGAGAAGGCACCCAGCGAGAGCGAGTTGCGGATCGCCCACGCGCAGCTCGTTGGCTGGCTGGAAGGGCTCTTCCACGGCATCCAGGCAGCCTTGGTCGCCCAACAGATGGCGGCCCGGGTGCAGCTGGAGCAGATGCGCTCCGGTCGGCAGGCCCTCCCCAGCGGGCCGGGCGGAATCGCACCCGGCATGCCCGGGATGGGGCAGCCGGCGGGCGGTGAGGGGCACAGCACCGGTCAGTACCTCTGATCGGTGCGGCCCGGGCCGCTGTCAGCGGGTCAGCAGCCGGTCAAGGTAGACGGCGACTCCGTCGTCGTCGTTTCGGAGGGTGGCTTCGTCGGCGGCGGCGTGCACCGCCGGGTGCGCGTTCGCCACCGCCACCCGGGCCCACCCCGCCCAGGAGAACATCGGCAGGTCGTTCGGCTGGTCGCCGAAGACCAGAACCTCCGCCGGGTCCACGCCGAGCCGTTCGGCGACCACCTGGAGCCCGGTCGCCTTGTCCACACCGGGCGGGCAGATTTCGATGAAGCCCAGGCCAGCCTGGGTGAGCGTGGCGGTGTGTGGTGGGATGACTCGCTGGGCCGCCCCCAACAGCTCGTCAGTGTGGTGGTCGGCGGTCCGGGCGAATGCCTTGATCACGTTGCCGGAGAGGCACTCGGCGCGGCTGCGCGCCTCAAACAGCTCCGGGTACGGCCAACTCGCGTGGTAGTCCCCCCAGAGCGGTGCGTTGGGTTCGTCGGACGACTCCACCATGACGGTCAGCGGGCCGACCGCTGTCTCCAGCTCGGTCAGCAACTCTGCCAGCACCGCGCCGGAGAGCCACTCGTCGCGGAGCACCAACGGCCCGTCCGGGTCGCTCTGGTCCACCACCCGGCCGCCGTTGGCCATCACCAGGAAGTCGGCGGCGCGGATGTCGTTGCGGGTCAGCTCGGTCAGCCGCGGTCCGCGACCGGTCGCGCCGACCATCGGGATGCCGGCGGCGCGCATCCGGTCGAGCACCTCGTGCGTGTACGCGGAGACGGTGTTGTCGCTGCGGACCAGCGTCCCGTCCAGATCGGTGGCGATCAACTTGGGTAATCCCGGGCGGACCATGGCTCCTCCTTCGCCCGCCACCGTCACGGCCAGTCGTCACGGTTGTGTGACCCGGGGTTACGGCGGGCAGCAACCGTACCTCGCGGAGGCGGCCCCAACCATGGCCAACCGGCGAATCCGGTGCCAATGGGTGGCAGGGCGGCAGGGCCGGGACCAGTGGTCGGGTCGGCCCGTGGCGCGGGTGGTGCCCGGTGGCGCAGCTCGATCAATCCGGGTGGATGAACGGGGCCGTCGGGCGGACGGTGAGGTCGGCGGGAGGCGGCAGGTCGTCAGCTGCGGCGCGGCGGGGAGCACGCGTTCGTCGGGCCGGCGTTGCCGCACCCTCCGCCGGCGCTGCCGCATCGTCCTCCGGCGTTGCCGCACCATCCTCCGGCGTTGCCGCACCGGCCCCCGGCTCGGACCTGCCGCCGGCCGGTGCGAGCAGCACGGCAGCCCCGAGTAGTGCGCAGGTCAGTAAGGCGGCGACCATCCCCCGCCCGTACTTGGTGTCGGAACCAGTCCCCTGGTCGCCGATCGTGGTCATCCCGGCGACCAGCACCGCGAGCAGAGCAGCTGCCAGGGCCAGGCCGGCGACGCGGGCGTTCGACCGGGTGGCTCCGGTGCCGTACAGGGCGAGGGCGACCGTCACCGCCATACCGAGGATGCCGACCAGGTAGAGGAGGCCGAGACGATCCGTCCCGACGACCGTCTCCTGGAACGTATCGCCGCCGGGACTAAACGGGGACAGGTGCACTACCACCCACGTTTGCGTCAGCGAGGCCAGCCCGGCGACGGCCCCGAGTCCGGCGAGAACGAGTGGCATGCTTCGGTTACGGAGGAGCTGGGTGACAGAGCGTCGGTGGCCCGATGGTCGAGGACCGTCCCCGCCCCACTGCCCGCCGACGATGTCATCGGAGCGGTCTTCCTGCCGGGGGATGGGTTGTTTCGGAGCCATCGGAGGCCTTTCTCATCGATGAGATTGTCCGCATCATGGCACAACCAGCCAGGCGCGGGCCGGGCTGAATCGTCTCTCCCCGCCGGCTGTCCGCTCCCCGCCTTCCCCGCCGGGGCGGGGCTTCCCGGCAGGACCTCGGGTACCGGCAGAATGGGGCAGTGGCCATGGAGATGAACCGGGAGCGGTTCGAGGAGTTGGTCGGCGACGCGCTCGACGAGGTACCCGAGGAGTTGCTCAGCCTGATGAGCAACGTGGTCATCCTGGTCGAGGACGCCCCACCCCCCGGCGAGGAGCTACTCGGCCTGTACGAGGGGCACGCCCTGACCGACCGCGGCTGGGACTACTCGGGCGTGCTGCCCGACCGCATCCTGATCTACCGCAACCCGATCCTGCGGATCTGCGACACCGAGGAGGATGTGGTGGAGGAGGTGGCGGTCACCGTCGTGCACGAGATCGCCCACCACTTCGGCATCGACGACGAGCGCCTGCACGAGTTGGGCTGGGGTTGAGCCGTCCGGCCGCCCGGAACAGGGTCGGCCACGGCCCGGCGCCGGGCGGGGGTGGCCAGGAACTGTGCGACCGGTCTCAGCTGAGATCCCCGCTACGCAGCCGGGCGAGCCAGCCGGCGGCGTCGACATAGTCGGCGTCAACGGGCCCCGCCGGGGCTGGCCGTTCACCGCCTCCGGTCCAGCGGTGCCGGGGGTACGACCCGAGGAAGCGCACCTGGGAGCAGACCCGCCGTAGTCCCTGTAATGCCTCGCCGAGCCGGGCATCGGCCAGATGACCGGTGCAGTCCAGGAAGAACACGTACCGGCCGAGTGCCTCGCCGGTCGGCCGGGACTCGATCCGGGTCAGGTTGACTCCGCGCACGGCCAGCTCCATCAGCACGGAGAGCAGCGCGCCCACCCGGTCGTGGGCGATGTAGACGGCCAGCGACGTCACGTCGTCCCCGGTGGGCGGCGGGGGCGGCCCCGGCCGCGAGAAGAGCGCGAATCGGGTCACCGCGTCCGGGTGGTCGGCGATCTTGTCGGCCAGTACCGCGAGCCGGTGTCGGGCCGCGCCGATCGGAGCGCAGATCGCCGCGTCGAAGTCGCCAGCGGCGGCCCCAACCGCAGCCGCACCGTTGGAGAGCACGTCAACCACCGCCGCGTCGGGCAGGTGAGCGTGCAGCCATGCCCGGCACTGGGTTGATGCCTGGGGATGGGCGGCCACGCTGCGCACCGCACCGAGGTGCCCGCCGGCGCGGGTGGCGAGTACGAACTGCACCGGCAGGATCACCTCCCGCGTGATCACCAACGGCTCGCCCTCGGCCAACTCGTCCAGCGTCACCCCGACCGCGCCGCCGATGGAGTTCTCCAGCGGCACCAGCGCCGCATCCGCGGCACCGACACGTACGTGCTCCAGCGCCTCGCCGACGCTGCGGGCGGGCGTCCGGTTGGCCCGTTCGGCAGCGGGGATGGTCCGCAGCGCCTGCTCGGCGAAGGTGCCCTCGGGCCCGAGGTAGACAAAGCGGGTCGGCGGTGTTCCCGGCATGGCGACAGCCTACGTACTCGAGCTGGCGTCGCAGGCCAGGGTCCGGATGCCGGTCGGGGAGGTGACGCGTACCTCCGCTGTGCAGACATCGGTGCCGGCGGTGACCAGGCGTGGTGCGGTGCCGGAACCCCGGCTGACGACCTGGAGCGGTTCGTAGCCGGTGACGGCGAGGACGGTGTAGTGCCAGTCGTCGGCGCAGAGCGGCCCGGTCAGCACCCGTACCTGGGCGTCGGCGGGAAGCAGGTCCTGCCCGCGTACCAGTTCGGTCACCTGCTGACTGGACGGGCCGGCGGGGCATCGGACGGCGACCGGCGTGCTGCTGGCGGTCGGGGTGGACGCTCCGGTCGGCGGCGGTGCCGCAGTGGTGGTCGCGGTGTCGGTCGGGCTGGGCGAGGCGGACCGGGCCGACTGGCTCGGCTGGGGGTCCCGCAGCTCGGGCGGGGTGCCGCAGCCCGAGGTGAGCAGTACCGCCAGGAGCGCCACCAGCCCGGCCACGGTCGCGGCCGGGATCTGCGACTGGCCACGCCGGGTCGGTGGTCCGGTCCGGGACCGGTCGGTGGGCGGAGCGGGAGCAGCGGGGCGGGGTCCGGACGGCACGGACGGTCCTCAAATCGACATGAATAAGTGCAGCGGATGGGAGACCCATCGTAGGAGGGTCCGCTGGTCCGGTGAAGCCTTGGCCGGGCCGCTTCTCGACCGAGGCCAACGCGACACCGTCCTGGCTAGGTGCGGACCCGGTGCCCGGCCCGGTCGAGCGCGGTGACGGCCTGATCGAGGCGGACCGCCGGGACCAGCAGGTAGTCGGTGTCGTGGGTAGAGAAGGCAACCACGGAGACGCGGGCCTCGGCCAGCGGGTCGATGAGAGCGGCCAAGCCGGTGGAGAGCGCGAGGTCAGAGGGGCCGACCAGGCGTAGGCAGCGCCAGGTGGTCTCGGTCTGTGCCGGTGCGCGCGCTGCGGGGCAGATCACCGACACGCCTTCGGTGGTCCAGCTCACCGTGACCACGTCATCGTCGCTCAGCCCGCCCGACAGGCCGGGCGGCAGGGCAGAGCCGGCCGCCAGACGGCAGACAGCGTAGTCACCCGGCAGCAGAGCGAGATCCAGCATGAGGGCACCTTACGGCCTCGGGCGGTTCCTACCCAGCAACCCGCATGCGGCGCACGCCACATGCGGTGCTCCGGGTTAGACCTCGGAGAAGAACGTGAGGGAGCCGACCACTGCACCGGCGTGGTGAACCGGGGTGGAGATGGCGTCGACGGTGGCGTCCGGTGCGTCCGCCGACACCCCTTTGATCCGGAGCAGCCCGCGGGCCAGGCGGCCGGAGGTGATGGCGAGGAGCGGTGGGATCTTGTCGAGTTCCGGCTCGGTCAGCTCGCCCCGGTTGGCGGTGAAATCGAGCAACCGCAGGCCGCCGTCGAGTAGTGGTTGCCCGATCACGTTCAGACAGTCACCGAGAAAGAGCAGTTGAGACCCGGCGGCGGAGACGGCGACCACCCGAGTGTCGGCAGCGAGGAGCAGGCAGGGCTCGTCTGCCTGGGAGACGGCTACCGACCAGGAGGTGACGTTGTCGTACTCCTGCCCTGTCGGTGGCGCCACCGTCGGCACGCGGACTTCTGAGAGCGAGAGTTCGACGTGGGCCACCGCACCTCCTACCTAAACCCAGACGGCCTGCCCACGCTAGCGTGACCCAACGTATTTTCGCTGACCGTGCCGGCAACCGTCAGCTCACTGGTGGTGATGTGGACCGTGACCTACCGACGGTACCGTCGGTGGCCCGGCTTGTCAGCTGCCGTCGTCATACCACCGGTAGTCGGCCGCCGGGCGGTAGCTGCCGTTGCGCCAGGTGCCCGGGTGCTGCGCGACCCGGGACAGCTTGGCGGCGGTGTGCGGGCTGATTCGGTTCCCGGCGGCGACGAGGAGCCGGTCCAGTTCCCGGTGGGTGGCCATCAGGCAGTCCTTCGGGAGGCCGTACACGCTGATGACGCCGGAGCCGACGAACGTCAGCACCGGCGTCACCGGGATGGGTAGCCCGACTGCGCTGCTGAGGGCCTTGCTCGCCCGCTTGGCATCCTTGCGGGCCTCGGCCACGTAGGCCGGGCGCTTGCCGTTGATCTGCACGACCTCCCCGGCCACCAACACCCGGGTCCGACCATGATCAACGATGGTGACCGCGTAGAGCCCGCTCGGGCCGATCACGAGAAAGCCGGCGCGTTCGTCCTCGGCGGAGTCGCGGACCAGATCGAGCGAGTCGGTACGCGGCCATTCGATCACGTGCCAGGCCGGACCGAGTTGGTCGAGTCGACCCAGCGCCCGTGCTCCGGCTGCCTCCAGCCGCCGTGCTCCCCGCTCGGCCCGTCGACGGCGGGCCCAGTCGAGGGGGGAGGAGCGGGGTGGGGCGAGCGTGCCCGGGCTGTCCACCCGGGGATGCGGCACCGCCATGGGCGGCAACGCCTGGGCGGAGGGTGCGGCTCGGCGGGCAGGGTAGACAGTCATCGCGACCTCCGGCAAAAGGTCCCTCGAAGTTATGTCCCCGCTACCCTACGTCGCTACTCCCCGGAGGGGGCAAGTTGGAGCGCCGGAGTGAGTGCGGATGAATGCCGTGTTCATCCATCGTTGTTTTGCCGGATACCGAGAACTCAGGCTCTAGGCTGCGATGGTGAGCCACTACGTGGACAGTGAGGTTGGCCGCCTGGGTACGGTCCTGCTGCACCGCCCCGGGCCCGAGCTCGCCCGGCTCACCCCCCGCAACAGTGGTTCGCTGCTCTTCGACGCCATCCCCTGGGTCAGCCGCGCGCAGGAGGAGCACGACGCGTTCGCCACCGCGCTGCGCGAGCGCGGCGTGGAGGTGCTGCACCTGGCAGAGCTGCTCACCGAGACCCTCGCCGGCGACGATGCGCGGGCCGAGCTGACCGAGCAGGTGCTGCGCTCGCCCCGGCTCGGCGACCAGCTACGCGCCCGGGTCGCCGCCCATCTCGCCTACCTCGACCCGGCCATGTTGGCCAGTGTCCTCATCGCCGGTCTGGCCCACGAGGAACTGCGGATCAGCCGGGAGCGCCCCGGCGGCCTGGTCTACCAGCTGATGGACCGGCACGACTTCGTCATCGACCCGCTGCCAAACCTGCTCTTCACCCGCGACTCCTCGGTCTGGATCGGCGGTCGGGCCGCCGTCACCAGCCTGGCCATGCCCGCCCGTCGGCGGGAGAGCACGCTGACTCGCATCATCTACCGCCACCATCCACGTTTCGCCGGCACCGAGTTCGCGTACCACCCGGGGATGGAGCATCTGGAGGGCGGGGACGTGCTGCTGCTCGCCCCCGGAGTGCTGGCGGTCGGGGTAGGCGAGCGGACCACGCCAGCGGGTGCCGAGCGTCTTTCCCGCCAGGTCTTCGCCGCGGAACTGGCGCACACCATCCTGGTCGTACCGATCGCCCAGGAGCGGGCCACCATGCATCTCGACACCGTCTGCACGATGGTGGACACCGATGCGGTGCTGATGTATCCGAACATCGCCAGCACGCTCGTCGCGTACACGGTTATCGCCGGGACCGGCGGCGGCGATCCGCGGGTGGAAGGACCGGCGCCGTTCCTCCGGGCCGCAGCGGACGCGATGAACCTGGACCAGCTTCGGGTGATCGACACTGGCCTGGATCCGGTGACCGCCGAGCGGGAACAGTGGGACGACGGCAACAACACCCTCGCCCTGGCGCCCCGGCTCTGCGTCAGTTACGAGCGGAACACAGAGACCAACGCGCAGCTTGAACGATCCGGTATCGAGGTCGTCCCGATCGCCGGCTCGGAGCTGGGCTCCGGGCGGGGCGGCCCCCGGTGCATGTCCTGCCCGCTACTCCGCGCCCCCCTCGGCCGGGGAGACTGAGCCGGCCGCTCACCTCCGCCGGCCGCTCACCTCCGCCGGCCGCTCACCTCCGCCGGCCTGGTGGACTCAGCGGAGGGCGAGCTGGCGGCCGAGGAGCCCGTGCCGCGCCCGCCGGGCCGCCGCATCCAGGGGGGCGGCGGCTGCCAAGGCCGCAGCGTAGCGTCCGGCGAACTCGGCCACCGGCTGCTCCCAGTACCCGGCCGGGGTCTCCTCCGGAAGGTCCCAGACCGGCACGAGGCGGCCGTGCACGCGGAATATTCCGGCGAACTTCGTCTCCTCGCCCAGGGTCAGGGTGCCGGCCACGCTGAGGTGAGCCAGCGCGTCCAGGGCGGCGTCCTCGTCGTCGGGGAGCACCCACCGGACGTGTGCCTTCTCCGGGACCTGGCACCAGTAGGCGGCGCGGGCCGCGGTGAGCCGCACAGTCGGGTAGATCGCGGCATCGGCCCGCTCCAGCGACGCCTGCACGGTCGGATCGCCGGCCGAGTCCCGGTCGAGCCAGAACTGGAAGCCCTCGTGCAGGGTGATCTCCAGTGGAGCATCAACCAGCACGTCCGGCAGTCGGGGCCCCGGGCCGGGTAGCGGCGGTACGCCGACCTGGCGGCCCGGCTCGGTACGCAGCGCGCAGAGCAACGCCTCGGCCAGGTCCCGGGATACGTCTCCGGACTGCTGATGCCGCTGGAGGCCGAGCAGGACCCGGCCGGTTGGCTGCACCATCGCCGGCGCCGCCATCGGCAGGACGGTGGCGAGCAGGACCTCCCGCTCGCCGAACTCGGTCACCAGGTCGGGGGCGAGGCGCAGTGGTGCGGTGGCGGCCGGCACAAGCTCGCGTAGGGCGATCCACTCCGGCTCGTCGGTCAGGCCCTCGAAGGGGCGGGGCACGAAGACGTCCCGCACCTTCTCCCGTTTCCCGGCGCTGTCCGCGGCCCGCTGGCTCTTTCGACGCTTGCTCACGGTCGGACAGCCTAGAGGGCCGGGTGGGCTGATGGGGATCGGACCCACCCGGCCTCGCCGGTCAGGCGACCACCAGATCCGGTCCGTCGAAGGCGTTGCCGCCGACCGGGTCGGCCTGCGGCCCGACCGGCTCGAACTCAGCCCAGACGCTCTGCCCGAGGCCATCCCGGTCGACGCCCCAGCGGCTGGACAATCCGGCGACGATGTGCAGGCCACGGCCATCGGGCGCGTCGGGATCGACGGCCCGAATCCGCGGCTCGACGGGGGCGCCACCGTCAGTCACCCGCAACCAGATCCGTGGGCCGATCGGGGTGGGGCGCAGCCGCCAACCCACCCGGATCACCCCGCCCGGCAGCGGGTCGGCGTGCCGTACGGCGTTGCCCACCAGCTCCGCGAGGACCGCCACGAGATCCGCGAGCAGCGCTGGCGGTACGGCGGTGCCCAGCTCGCCGGCGAGCCAGTGCCGCGCCTGCCGGGCTCCCACCCCGTCGTGGGGAACCACCACGCACCACGTCCGTTCGGGACTCTCCGTCAACACCGTCGCCCTTCACCCCCACCCCCTTGGTCACCCGTGGGGTAGTCGTACCTCTGCGACCGTACCGCCACCGGCCTTCGGCCGGAGACATACCCGTCCATTCTGTTGCTCCACGATGCGGCGGACGAGAAAGAGGCCGAGCCCGGCTCCGGGGCGGCGCTGGCGATCGCCGGAATCGCCCTGCCAGTACTGGTCGAACGCTCGCTCCACGTGCTCCGGACGGATGCCGATGCCCTGGTCGGTGACGCGGACGGAGACGGTCTGTCCGTCGGTACCGGCGGTGACCGTGATCGGACTGGTAGGGGGTGAGTACTTGCCGGCGTTCGTACACAGTTCAGTGAGGACCGTCGCCAGACTGGTCCGGTGACCGAGCGCCCAGGGCAGGCCGACCGGCGCAGTGAGGGTGATCCGGCGCCGCAGCTCGGCGGGGAGTTCGGTCACCGCCGCCCGCAGGGCGTCGCCCAGGTCGTACGGGGCGGGCGGCATTCCGCCGGAACCCGCCTCGGCGGTGGAGGAGAGGAGCCGGTCGACGAGGCGGGCCAGTTCGTTGGCGCGCTGCCCGATCTTCTGGGCGGCCAGCTGCCGGTCGGCGTCACTCAGCGCCTCCCAGTGATCGGTGAGGGTGTCCGCGTACCCCTTGATGACAGTCACCGGGGTGCGCAGCTCGTGGCTGGTCACCGCGACGAAGAGGTCGTGGTCGGCGATGCTCTGCTGCTGGTCGGTGACATCGCGGAAGGTGACGACGCGGAGCGTTCCGGGCCCCGGCAGCTCCTCCGAGGTGACCCGCAGCCAGCGGCCGTCCGGCAGCCGGTGGTCGAGTGCCTGCCCCGGCGGGGGAAGGGGGAACGGCACGGGCCGGCTGAGTACGTCGCCGACCGCGTGGCCGGTGAGCTGGGCGGCGGCGGGGTTCCAGAGTCGGACGTGGGCCTCGCGGTCCACCACCGCCAAGCCATCGGCGAGCGCGGCCACGATCGGTCCGTCAACGTGCACCGGCAGGCCGCGCTGGTCGCCGTAGAGGTGGGCGATGCAGGAGGCGACGTAGGCGATGACGCACTGGTGGTCCGAGTCCGGTTGGTCCTCGCCAGCGGGGTAGAGGGCGTGCAGGCTGCCCACGGTGTGCCCGCTGATCTCGGCGCGGGACACCACCATCTGGGACCTGGCCGGGCCGGTGAGTCTCGTCCCGAGCCGGCCGCGGAGGCGGTCCGTGTCGAGCTGGTGGACTCGGGGTCCGGAGAGCAGACAGCGGGCGTCCGGATCGTCCGCCGGCAGGGGGTGGCCGAGGGTCCATTCGGCGGTGCCGGTGGCGGCGATCACCCGTCCACCGGTGGAGGTGAACTCGAGGAAGGCCATCCCGACGGCCCCCAGCGCTTGCTGGGCCACCCGGAGGAGCTGGTTGAGTGCCGGCACACCGGCCTCGCCGGCGTTGATCATTTCGATCACCGCGGTGTGGCCGCTGATCAGAGCAGAGAAGTCCGTGCGTCTCGGCATGCCCCGAGTGTGCACCGCCGAGGCGGATCCGGGACAGGCCCGGTGGTCCCAGGCTCAGCTGCGGAGCCGGGTGAGCGTGGGGGCCGGCCGATCGGTGATGATGCCGTCCACCCCGGCGTCCAGCACCAGCTCCAGGTCGCGGGGTTTGTTGACGGTCCAGACGTACACCTGGTTGCCGGCTGCCTGCAGCGTGGGGATCAGGGTGGGGTGGGAACGTATCAGCGCGAGGCCGGGACCGGCGATCTGGATGCCGAACGGCAACCGACCCAGCCGAAACCCGCGCGGCAACCGGTCCAACAGCAGCACGGCGGGCAGCGCGGGGGCCAGCGCACGGAGTCGCCGCGCCGCCAGCAGGGAGAACGACATGACGGTGACCTGGAGCGGGTGGTCGGGCCTCGGCGCGGTCAGCCCGTGCCGTTCGAGCAGTGTGACCAGCCGGCGCTCGACGTGTCGCCCGTACCGGGACGGGTGTTTGGTCTCGATGAGCAGCCGGACCGGCCGGCCGGCGGCGCGGGTAGCTTCCAGGAGCCGGTCCAGGGTGAGCAGCCGCAGGTACGACTCGTCCAGCACCTCGTCGCCGTCGGCTCGTGCGGGTCCGGGATGCCAGGACCCGAAGTCGAGCCCCTCCAACTCGGCGAGCGTGCGGGTGCTGACCGGGCCGTGCCCGTTGCTGGTGCGGTCCAGGCGACGGTCGTGTACGCAGACGAGGTGCCCGTCGCGGGTCAGCCGAACATCGCACTCCAACCCGTCGGCGCCTTCGTCGAGGGCGCGCAGGTACGCGGCCAGCGTGTGTTCCGGTAGGTCGTACGACGAGCCGCGGTGGGCGAAGACCAGGGGGTGGGCCATGACGTGCGCCTACAGGACTCGGCCTGGCTGTCCGTCGCCGCCGACCACCGGCCGGCCGGTGGCGGCCCACTCACCCATCCCGCCCTCGACGTTGCGCACCTGCTCCCAGCCGTTGCCCAGGAGGTAGGTGACGACCTGCGCGGAGCGCCCGCCGGATCGGCAGATGACAGCCACCTCGCGGTTGTCGGGCACTTCGGACAGCCGGGTGGGGAGCTGGGTCATCGGTAGGTGATGGGCGCCGGGTGCGTGGCCGGCGAGCCACTCGTCGTCCTCGCGGACATCGAGCAGGTACGCATCGTCGTTGATCTCGGTTACGGTCACGGTGGGTACGCGGGGTCCGAACACGGCCTCCAGCTTAGGGGCGGGGCGCTTCGGGTGGGTGTTGCCGGTTGTTCAGAGCTGGGTGACCCACCGGGGGTTGGCCCGGGCCCACTGCGGCACCCGCTGGTTCTGGATCGCGGTGAAGATCCCGGCGCCGCCCTCTTCCAGGACGACGTAGGAGACCTCGTCGATGGTCAGCGGGTAGGACGGCAGCCGGATCCCACGTAGGGAGTCCGCCGGCAGGTCCCGCAGCGCGAGAACCAGATCCGCCAGGGGTACGCCGTTGGTGTCCACCGTCAGCGAGTTGCCGACTGCCCGGATCACCTGGTCCAGGCGGACCGGGTTGGTTCGGATGGAGGTCTCGGAGGTGCGTTGCAGTATCGCCCGGATGAGCTGCTGCTGGTGGGTCTGCCGGTCGTAGTCGCCGTTGGGCAGGTCGTAACGCTGGCGAGCGAAGTCCAGCGCGGTGCCGCCGTCCATCTCCTGGCAGCCGGGGGTGAACACCCGGTCGGTGTGGATCGAGCGGAATTGGGTGTCGACGCAGATGCGTACGCCGCCGAGGTGGTCGATGACGTCGCGGAAGCCGGAGAAGTCGACCTTGACTGCGCCGTCGAAGCGGATACCGGTGAGCTGGGCGAGAGTCGCGGAGAGGAGTTGGGTGCCGGACTCCCCGCCACCGCCGTGTTGGTACGCGGCATTGATCTTGTCTTCCCCGCCGCTGAAGCCGGGAGTGGCGGGGATGATGACCCGAAGGTCCCGGGGCACCGACATCAGGAACGCCTCCCGCCCGCCGGCCGGCACGTGCACGATGAGGATGGTGTCCGACCTTCGGTCGGCGGTGGCGCTGCTGCTCCGCCAGCGGTCGGTCCCGATGAGCAGGAAGTTCAGCGGACCGTCCAGGTCCGTCCGGCTCTGCCGGGCGTCCGGGTCGAGCAGTTCCTCCCGGGTCACTGTCTGGTCGTACCGATGGGCGAGCCGGTAGAGGCCGAGCGCGGCGAGGCTGGCCAGCACCACCAGCGTGAGGCCGACGGCGAGTAGGAGGCGGGGCCAACGTGGCTGTCCGCGCCGGACGCCCGCGTCGGCCCGCTCCCGTCCGCCCTTCGACCTGGACGTGGTTCCTCCCCGCCACCGAATGTGAGTAGTCCTCGCATCAGGCTACGGTTCGGGACGCCACCGGCGCGTCCGTTCGCTGGATCCCAACCCGGTCGGCTCGACCTGGCGGGCCGACGGTGGCCCGCCAGTGCCCGCGTCGACGCTGGCGGCGCTGGCGGCGCTGCCCCGGCGTGCGGGATCGCCGTGCTGCCATCGGCTTCGGCCGCCAGGGCAGCGGCGGTCAGCTGTCGGCGTCGCTCTCGTTCGCCGCAACCCAGTCGGCCATGCTGTCGGCGGAGATGGCCTGGTACATCGCGAGCGCCTGCTCCCGGTCGGAGACCACGACTGATTCGCCGTTGATGGTCTGGCTGCCGTTGTGCGGGCTGGTCATGAAGGTCAGATTCTCCCCCCGCAGGCTGCGGAACTGGAGGGCTATGTCGATCAGGGAGAAGCCCTCGTCAACGGTGACCGCGGCGGTCACGGCCTTGAGGAAGTCGTTCATCTTGATCGGGTTGGTGAGCGTGCCGGTGCTGGCCGCCTTGTTCATCAGCGCGCGCAGGAACTCCTGCTGGTGTCGCATCCGGTCGAAGTCGCCCCGGGGGAACTGCTTGCGCTGCCGGACCCAGTCCAGCGCCTCGGCGCCGTCCATCTGGTTGACGCCCTCGGTGAAGGTCCGGTAGGGCTTGTGGATCGAGGTGATCGTCTTCTCCACGGTGAGATCAACGCCACCGAGTGCGTCCGTGACCTCTTCGAACCCGCCGAAGTCGATCGCCATGACATGGTCGAGGCGGACATCGGTGAAGCACTCCACGGTGCGGACCGCCAGGGGGAGGCCGCCGAACGCGAAAGCGGCGTTGATCTTCCTGCGCTGCCCCGAGCCGCAGTCGGCGCTCGCGCTCTCCGGGATCGGCACGTACAGGTCACGGGGGATCGACACCAGGAATGCCTCCTGGTGGTTGCTGGGAATGTGCATCACCATGATCGTGTCGGCGCGCCATTCGCCGCGTTGGTCCATCGGCGCGTCCGGATCCCGGGAGTCCGTGCCGACGAGGAGGATGTTCAGCGCGCCATCAACCGTCTTGACCGGTCGGTCCTCGGTATCCCCCGGCGGGAACGGATTCGTCCGGGCGAGGTCGTTGTCGAGGCCGCGGGCGTAGAACCAGGCCCCGGTGCCGGCGAGTAGCGCGCACACCAGCACCGCGACTCCGGCCACCAGCGCGATCCGACCCCAGCGAGGACGCGGGCCACGCCGGCCCGGCCCGGGGCGACCACCCGGCCGCCCCGGACCGCCGGGACCGCCAGGGCCGCCAGGACCGAGGGGTCCGCCGCCGGTCGGTCCGGTCGGGCCGGTCGGCGCGGGGTGCCAGCCTGTCGGCGCGGGGCGGGCACGTCCGGTGGTGGGGCCGGCCACCCGTGCCCGCCCGGAGCTGCGGCTCAGATGCGGGAACGGGTAGGCGGCGGCGGTGGTCGCTGACATGCGAGTCAGGGTACGTCGGGATGCTGTAAGCCGGTGGCACCCCCGACTCGGCGACGGGTGCCCGGGTGCGGCTACCCGAGCCGGTCGCGGAAGTACGCAATCGTGCGGCGTAGGCCCTCCTCGGGCGTAACCTCCGGCTCGAAGTCGAGGAGTTCCCGGGCCCGGGTGAGATCCGGTCGACGCATCTTCGGATCATCCGCGGCCCGGGTGACATAGGTCACCTCGGAGTTGCTCCCGCAGAGTGACACGATCAACTCCGCCAGTCGACGCATGCTCAGCTCGTGCTCGGTCCCGCAGTTGACCGGCCCGGTCTCGGTCGAGTCCAGTAGCAACAGGATGCCCCGCACCAGATCATCGACGTAGCAGATGGAGCGGGTCTGGTCCCCGGTGCCGTGCACGGTGATCGGCTCGCCGCGCAGCGCCTGGGCGATGAACGTCGGGATCGCCCGGCCGTCGTCTGGCCGCATCCGTGGACCATAGGTGTTGAAGATCCGGACGATGGCGACATCGGCTCCCCGGCTCCGGTGGTACGCCATCGTCGCCGCCTCGCCGAACCGCTTCGACTCGTCGTAGACGCTCCGGATCCCGATCGGGTTGACGTTGCCCCAGTACGTCTCCCGCTGGGGGTGCTCCAACGGGTCCCCGTACGCCTCGGAGGTGGAGGCCAGCAGGAACCGGGCACCGTCGGCGACCGCCCGGTCCAGCAGGTGCAGGGTGGCGACCGAGCCGACCCGGAGGATCTCCACCGGCAGCTTCTCGAAGTCGGTGGGGCTGGCCGGCGACGCCATGTGCAGGATCGCGTCGAACCGTTCGGCGAGGGCGGGGTGGTGCTCGGGAAGCCCGTCGGAGATATCCGCCTCGACGAGCGTGAAGGTTGCCGTCTCCGCCAGGTGGGCGACGTTCTCCTTGGACCCGGTCACGAAGTTGTCCACCGCCACGACCGTGCAGCCACGGGCGAGGAGGGCGTCAACCAGGTGGGAGGGGACGAAACCCGCCCCGCCGGTGACGAGGATGCGATGACCGGGGCCGAAGCGTTGCACAACCTTCATGGCGGCCACCCTACCGAGCAGTCGGTTCCCGCCCGGCGCGGAAGGGCCGGGCCGGGGCATCGTCGCCCCGCCCGGCCCGCCCGGGGTGTCGCCGCTCCGGCCCCCCGATGGCGCCGTCCCGGCCCCCGATGGCGCCGTCCCGGCCCCCGATGTCGTCGTCCCGGGACGGTCAGTGCGCGCCCGCACCGGTGAGCGAGCGAACCTCCAACTCGGCGTAGCGCTGATCGTCGCGCTCCTTGGAGATCACCGTCCCGAACCAGCCGCAGAGGAAACCGAACGGGATGGAGAGCAGGCCCGGGTTGGACAGGGGGAACCACTGCCAGTCCTGGTCGGGGAACATCGCGGTCGGTGAACCGGAGACGACCGGGGAGAAGAAGACCAGGAAGACCGCGGCGAAGAGGCCACCGTAGATGGCCCAGACCGCGCCGCTGGTGTTGAACCGCCGCCAGAAGAGGCTGTAGAGGATCGCCGGTAGGTTGCCCGACGCGGCCACCGCGAAGGCGAGGGCGACCAGGAAGGCGACGTTCAGGTTCTGCGCGAAGATGGAGAGAACGATCGAGATCGCGCCGATCACCAGGGCGGAGATCCGCGCCACGGCCACCTCCTGCCGCTCGGAGGCGGTGCCGTTCTTGATCACGTTGGCGTAGAAGTCGTGCGCCAGGCTGGACGAGGAGGCCAGGGTCAGGCCGGCGACGACCGCCAGGATCGTCGCGAAGGCGACCGCCGCGATGACCGCCAGCAGGGTCGCCCCGCCCAACTCCCCGCCGAGGAAGTCCACCCCCAACGCCTCGGCCAGCTGCGGCGCGGCGGTGTTCCCGGCCCGGTCCTGCGCGGTGATCGCCTCGCTTCCCACCAGCGCCGCGGCACCGAAGCCGAGAGCGAGCGTGAGCAGGTAGAAGGTGCCGATGATGCCGATCGCCCAGAGGACGCTCTTCCGGGCGGCCCTCGCCGTCGGCACGGTGTAGAAGCGGATGAGGATGTGTGGCAGGCCGGCCGTGCCCAGCACCAGCGCGACGCCGAGGGAGAGCAGATCCAGCTTGCTGTAGAAGGTTTTCAGGGCGTCGCCGGGGGTTTCGACGCCGTACCGCAGCCCCGGTTCGAGGAAGGCGGCGCCCTTGCCGGAGGCGTCCGCCGCGTCCCCGAGCAGGTCGGAGAGGTTGAACTTGTACTTCGCCAACACCAGCAGGGTCATCACGACGGCGCCGCCCATCAGCAGGAACGCCTTCACGATCTGCACGTAGGTGGTGCCCTTCATGCCGCCCACCGTCACGTAGGTGACCATCAGCGCGCCGACCATGATGATCGTGGCGATCTTGGCGGCGTCCGGGTCCAGGCCGAGGAAGGTCGTACCCGGCTTGATGCCGAGCAGCAGCGCCACCAGCGCCCCCGCACCCACCATCTGGGCGAGCAGATAGAAGATCGAGACCGTGATGGTGGAGGCCGCGGCGGCCGTCCGTACCGGACGCTGCCGCATCCGGAAGGCGAGCACGTCGGCCATCGTGTAGCGGCCGGAGTTACGCAGCAGCTCGGCGACGAGCAGCAGTGCCACCAGCCAGGCGACCAGGAAGCCGATCGAGTAGAGGAAGCCGTCGTAGCCGTAGAGGGCGATCAGGCCGGCGATGCCGAGGAACGACGCCGCCGACATGTAGTCGCCGCCGATCGCCATGCCGTTCTGGAAGCCGGAGAAGGAGCGGCCACCCGCGTAGAAGTCGGTGGCGGTCTTGGTCTGCCGGCTGGCCCACACCGTGATCGCCAGCGTCACCGCCACGAAGACGAGAAAGAGCGTGAGGGTCAGGTTCCGGGCGGTGCTGTCACCCGCCTCAGCCGCGAGGACCGTGGTCATGGGTCACCTCCCCGATCTCCCCGATCTCCGCGCGGATCCGGTCCGCCACCGGATCGATCCGGCGGGCGGCGTACCGGGAGTAGAGCCAGGCGATCAGGAAGGTGGAGGCGAACTGGAGCAGACCGAAGACCAGCGCCACATTGATGTTGCCGACGATCTTCGTGCCCATGAGGTCCCGCGCGTACGCGGACAGGATCACGTAGAGCGCGTACCAGAGGAAGAACGCGACGGTCATCGGGAAGACGAAGCCGCGCAACGCGCGCCGCAACCCGGCGAACTCGGCCGACCGTTGTACGGCCAGATAGCGTTCCGCCGCCGACTCGGCCGGGGCGGACGAGGGTGTGTCTGTGGACATCCGTGGCTCACCACCTTCACAGGTATCCGGGGTTTCGCGCACGGTAGGGAATCCGCTACCGGCCCCGGAAGGCGGCGATCGTCGCCGGTCGTCAGCTGCGCCGAACGGCACCGTGGCTGCGCCCAGTGACCTGGCTCACTCCGGTGACCGGCGACCACCTCCGGCGATCTCGCGGTACCGGCCCCGGTAGTGCAGCAGCGGCTCCGCCTCCTCGACCAGCTCGACGGCGACGATCGTGGCCTCCACCAGCAGCGCCCAGCCGTACTCCCGGGCGGTGTCGAGGCGGCAGCCGGTCCAGCCGCCGGCGTCCGACGGCACCGGGCCGTACTCGGTGTCGGTCCAGTCGCCGGTGGCGAAGAGGCCGCCCGGCGACGGGAAGAGCCCGGCGAAGCGGTCGGCGAGCTGCCGGTGTGCCGGGCCGAGTGGCGCCACCGCGAAGCGCCCCGCCGCCTCGGCCGCCGCCCACAGCTCCGACTCCGGGTCAACCAACCCGAGTAGCCGGTCCGGCTCACCCTCCGCCACCAGCGTTGACGACACCGTCAGCCCGGCCGGTCCGGGCGCCGTCCAGAGCGTCACCGGTGTCGCCAGCCGACCCCGCAGCCGGCGTACGGGGGACCGCTGGCCGGCGGGAACGGCGAACGGGTCGGTGTGGTGGATGTCAGCGCCCGGCTCATGATTCACGTGGAACATTCTGCCGTCCCCGGCCCGCGCCCAGCCGACGAAGCGTTCCCGCAGCCCGTCCGACAGCTCATTCCGGTGCAGCGGCGCCAGCTGCGTCGCCGCCTCCGCGAGCAGCGTTCCCAGGTAGACGAGGAGCGCCGGCCGATCGTGCCGGTACTCCACCAACAACGCGAGCCGCGCCGGCTGGCAGGGCCAGGGGGCGCCACACGCCCGACACCGCCAGAGCGGGCGCATCGGTACGTGCGACACCCCTCGGCGGCCTGCTGGCGGTCGCACTCCGCTCACCAGCGGCCACCGTTGGCCCGCCAGGTCTGCGCCGGGGTCAGCCAGCCGGCTCGGCCCGGTCGGGGCGTCGCCACCGTCGGCCAGCTGGCCCACGCCGGCTGCTGCTGCGGCGGGGCCGTCGCCCGCCCCACCGCCGTCGCCCCCCCACGTGCTGGCCGCCGCCGGCCGGCCCCCACGCCGGTACCACCGCAACGCGCCGTTTCGTCGGAACAGTCTGAGCATCGCTGCCTCCTCCGGCTGGTGGGTCGCCCCGAGCGGGAGTGCTCGGGGCGACCGACGCAGGACCAGCTGCCGGGCGTCGCCTCCACCAGCCGGGCCGCGCAGCTTCCACCCTGGACTCGGTGGCCCGGGCAGGGGAGGATGCCAGTGCTTACTACAGAACGCGGTCACGTACTTACCAGGAAGGTAAGGATGAACGTCGAGATGTGGATCCGAGCGCTCAAGGCTGCTCGGGCGGGCGCAGAAATGTCACAGGAGGCGTTGGCTGCCTCGATCAAATGGAGCCCGTCCACGGTGGCCGCGATTGAGACTGGCCGACGTCGCCCGACGATGGAGTTTGCTGTTGCTGCAGATCAAGCACTTGGAACTGGAGGAATCCTCGCCAGCCTGCTCAAGGAAGATGAGGGCAGGGGTGGGCCGTCCTGGTTTGAGTCTTGGC
Source organism: Salinispora goodfellowii (assembly GCF_059570675.1). Classification (NCBI taxonomy): domain Bacteria; kingdom Bacillati; phylum Actinomycetota; class Actinomycetes; order Micromonosporales; family Micromonosporaceae; genus Salinispora; species Salinispora goodfellowii. Next base: position 197,584 of record NZ_JCANTD010000007.1, read on the forward strand.
CCGGGCACGAAGAACGAGCCATCCGACTGTGTTACTTCGAACCCTGTCTGATCCCCGGCCCACTGCAAACCGAGGAGTATGCGCGGGCGGTGGTTTCGGCGGGCAGGTTGTACCGAACCGAGCGGGTGGAGGAGCTTGTCAGCCTCCGGATGAGGCGGCAGCTTGTCCTCCACCGGAACGAGTCGTCCGAATGCGTGTTTGTGATCGACGAAAGTGCCCTGCACCGACCTGTCGGAGGGCACGCTGCCATGGATCGGCAGCTCAGTCGACTACTCGAAGCGGTCGAGCTGCCTCAGGTGCGTTTACACATCCTGCCGCTTGAGGTTGGTGCCCACGCCTCGATGGGCGGCGGCTTCGTGATCGCGGAACTTCCCGGAAGCGACAACCTGCTTTGCCTCGACAACGCGGCACGGGGACAAATCGCTGACTACCCGGAGTGGATGCGCTTGGTGCAGCGCAAGTGGGAGCATCTACTCGGCGAGGCCCTGAGCGAGCGGGCCTCCATCGATGTGATCAACAAGCTGAAGGTGATGCCATGATGAGTGCCGGGCCGCGATGGCGGAAGTCAACCAGATCAGCCAATGAAGGCAACTGTGTTGAGGTGGCGGACAATCTGACCGGGGTGGTGTTGGTGCGGGACAGCAAGGACCGGCTCGGCCCGGTGTTGACGTTCGGTCCCGAGTCCTGGCGCAGGTTCGTCGCCGCTACCCGCCTCCGCTGACCAGTTGCTGGAGCAGGCCGAGCTACCGTAACTCCGGCTGCATGTTGTGCCACTCAGCGTCGGCGGGCGCGTCGGCCCATCTGGGGCCTTGTGCTGGCCGAGGCGTTGTCCACAAGCACTTCGCTGGACATGATTCGAAAGCTGAAGGTGACGTCATGACTGCTGTTGAACCGCGCTGGCGCACGTCAACCCGCTCTGGGGACACCGGGGGTAACTGTGTTGAGGTGGCGGACAATCTGGCCGGGGTGGTGTTGGTGCGGGACAGCAAGGACCGGCTCGGCCCGGTGTTGACGTTCGGTCCCGAGTCCTGGCGCACGTTCGTCGCCGCTACCCGCCTCCGCTGACCGGCATCGGGCCCGCCTGGCTGCGCCCCGCGTGACGGCGGCCGGCGGACGCGCCGCCCGCCCAGCGACCGAGGTGACGATCGCTGGGCGGCTCCGTGCGTTGATTACGGGGCTGGCAGCAGGTTTCCCTTCGCTGAGTTGTCGGCCTCGGCGCCGTCGGGCTCGGGGTAGGGCCAGCCTTTGCCGTCTCCGGTTTCTGTTCCGGTGAAACCCCAGACGATGTCGGCGTCCCACTGGCTGGGCTGCGCCCCTCCGAGTACGGACTGCGACGCGGACAGCGGAAGGTTGACAACGGAGTCGGCACCCGCCGCCAGCGCCGGCAGCCAGCACCGATAGCGCGTACCGCTCGGGGTTTTCGATGTCTCGCACTTCGCGGGTAGCGAGGTGATCGTGACCTTCGCCGGCAGATCCACCCTCAGATAGGGGTCGGTGGCTCGCTGCGGCCCCTGGTTGCCGATGGTCAGGCGCAGCGTCCCAGTCGCCGTGTCCGCGCCGTCCGGGACGAACTGAACGTCACCCCCGCTGATCGAGAGGTCGGTGACCCGTGGGTTCGGCGGGAAGGCACTCGGCCCGCCCGACTGGACGAAGCCCTTGCCCGACCAGGAGTAGGCCCGCCACTGCGACTGTGGGAACCCGTCCACGACTCCTTCGCCGGCCGCGTCCAGAACCTCCACCTCGACGGCGGTGCCTTTCGCGCGGATCCCCTTGATCCAGGCGATGTCGCCGGTGTGCCCGGTCACCAGACCCATCGTCACGATGGTGTCGGAGGCGTTCCGGTCAAAGGCGAGGACCCGCGACTCGCCCATCTCGATCCCGCTGCAGTTGATCAGCGCGGCCGTCTCCTTCGCCCCGTCTTGATCGAGGTCAGCGTGGACGACCTCGGAGATGGTGATCCGGAGTTCCGAGTTGGACGCCAGTTGTGCGGTGCCGTCGGAGAACTTCACCCGTCCTGCTGGGCAGTGTTCCTTCAGGTACTCGGGCCAGGCGGGGAGTTCCAGCGTGGCGTTACCGAGCTCCGTCTTCCCGATCTGGCCGTCCGGCGGTGGTGTGTTGGTCGTAACCGATGGGCTGGGTGTGGCGGTTGGGGTGGTGGGGTTCGACGGGGCTGGCGTGGTTGGTGTCGTTGTGTCTGCGGGTAGGGCGGGTGGGTCCTGGGGGATCCAGGTTGCGGCGATTGCTGGGGTTGCGGCGAGTACGGCTATGGCTAGGACGCCGGTGGCGACGATGCGGGTGGTGCGGCGGCGGCGGGCGACGTGTTGTGCGGCGGCGGCGCCGGCTGGGGCTGCCAGTGGTCCGCCGGAGGTGTATGCGGTGAAGATGTCGTCGAGGTGTGGGGTGTTGTCGTTGTCAGGCATTGGTTTCCTCCGTCCCCGGGTCGGAGAGTGCGGTGGCGAGTGCGGCGCGGCCTCGGTGTAGCCAGGACTTCACGGTGCCGGTAGCGGTTCTCTCTTGTTCGGCGATCTCGGTGATGCTGAGGTCGGCTATGTGGAAGAGCACGATTGCTCGCCGTTGTTTTTCGGGCAGGGTGGCGAGTGCGTGGGCTAGTGCTACCCGGTCTGGGTTTGGTCCTTCGGCGGTGTCGTCGCGGCGGAACCGGGCGTGGGCGCGGGCGGCGCGGAGTCGGCGCCAGCGGCTGCGGGCGACGTTCATGGCGACGGTGCGGATCCAGGCTGCCGGGTGGTCGTAGTGGACGAGTTTGTTCCAGCGGGGCCAGGCTCGGCTGAATGCCTCCTGGACTGCGTCGCGGGCGTGGTCGATGTCTGCTGTGTAGGCGTAGAGCTGGAGCAGCAACGGTTGGAAGGAGGCGGTGTAGAACTCCTCGAAACTGTCGACCATGCCGGCCGTGTCCTCGGCGACTGTGGGCGGTGGTTCCGCCTGGGTATCCCCTGGGCTGTGTATGTTTACCATCACGTTGGCGTCCCCCTGCTGGCTGGCCGTTGGTCGCGGCTCTACTCAGCAGACCCCTTGCCCCGACCGATGGTTGCGGACAGCCGGGGCCGAGTTCTCAACGGCGAGCAGTGATGGTCGCCAGTAGTTCGGGCTGACGCCGGTCCAGCACGTCGCCGCCCAGGTAGGCGCCGAGCAGCGCCGCCCCCAGCCCGTACGCCGCGCCGACCGGCAGGGCCAGCCAGAGCCAGACGTCGCCGAGGAGCGCGGCGGCTGCCACCATCGGGATCACCGCGACCGCCGAGGCGAGCATGGACAGGATGGCCAGGAAGCTGCGGGCCGCCCCGGCGCCGCTGTTCATCGCGAACGGGTTGCTCGTCTCCGGCAACGAGTACGCCCCGAGTACCGACAGCAGGGTGTTGACCGCGAGCCCGGCGCCGAAGGTGGCGAGCAGGCTCCCCGCCGTCAGGCCGATCCACCCCGGCTGCCCCAGCACCAGAAGGGCGAGTACCCCGGAGATGACCAGAACCAGCGGCAGCAGGTAGAGCGAGAACGCCGCAATCCGGGCCCGCAGCTCCACCGCGCCCGGCACCCCCACCACCACGTGCGCCGCGTACGCGCTGCCGTCGAAGCCGAACTGGTTGGCCAGGGTCGTGGCGGCGAGCACCCCGACGAAGACCATGGAGAGAGTGGCCAGGACCGGGGACGGGCTGTCCGTGGCGCCGCCGCCCCCGGTGAGGCCGGTGCTGCCGAGGTTGAGTATGACCGGGACGAAGAGGCCGACCACGGCCAGCGTGATCAGGTTCGCCCGTCGGCGGGCGTCCCGCCACCAGTACCGCGCCTCCCGCGCCACCAACGCGCCGAAGCGGCCCCGGGGGAGCCAGCCCAGCGGTCGGGGGAAGAGCTGCGTGACAGCGGTGCCGGTCGCCGGTGACCGGGTTGACGTCCGGCCGCTGCTCGCGGCGCCGATCATCGCCGACTCCAGCGAGCGAGACCACCAGAGCAGCAGCGCCACCACGGTGAATGCCGTGATCAGCAGCTTCACCGGTGCGGCCCAGACCCGCCCCTGCGCGACCTCGATGCCGATCGTCCACGGCGCGCCGAACGGTGTCCAGCCGACCACGGCCGCCACCGCGGCCAGCCGGTCCCAGTCCGCGTCCTGCAGTGCGGCGGCGGCGGCCAGCTGCACCGGCGCGATAAGGGCGGCAGCACCGGCCAGCAGGACCGCGGCCAGGTCGCGGACCCGACGAGAACGCAGCATCGTGGCGAAGGCGCTGGTGACGGCGCGGGCAGCGGCGACGCAGAGCAGTAGGCCGGCCAGCACCCCTACCGCCTGCGTGAGGGCGGCCGCCCAGCCGCCGAAGACCCCCGCGGTGATGATCAAACCGCTGGCGGCCAGCAGTACGGCGACCGCCGGAACGCTGACCAGCGCCGCCGCGAAGAGACCGGTGACCAGGGTCCGGCGGGGCAGCGGAAGCAGCGCGAAGCGGGCCGGGTCCAGCGTCTCGTCGACCCCGAAGAAGATCAGCGGCAGCAGGAGCCAGCCCAGCACCAGCAGCCCGCCGCCCATGGCCGCCAGCAGCATCGCGTACTGGTCGTTGCCGGCGAGGCCCGGGGCGGCGAAGATGAAGAAGCCGAAGGCAGCGAGCCAGAGCCCAAGGAACGCGCCGAGCGCGAAGAGGCCGACCCGCCAATCCTGGCCCCGGAAGTTGTTGACCAGCACCCGCAGCTTGAGCCGGACGAAGTGCCGGGCCGAGACCCGCCGGGCCGCCCCCACATCGGACACGGCGTCGGTCACCGCGACAGCCACGCCAGCTCCTCACCGGTCGCGGTGCGTCCGCCGACGACCGTCACGAAGACCTGCTCCAGTGTCTGCTCTCCGCGGACCTCGTCCAGGGTGCCGACCCGCTTGATGGCGCCGTCGGCGAGGATCGCCACGTGCGAGCAGAGCCGCTCCACGACCTCCATCACATGACTGGAGAAGACGACCGTGCCGCCACCGGTCACGTACCGCGCGAGGATGTCTCGGATCAGCGCCGCCGACACCGGGTCGACCGCCTCGAACGGCTCGTCCAGCACCAGCAGCCGGGGGCCGTGCAGCAGCGCGCAGGCCAGGCCGATCTTCTTTTTCATCCCGGCCGAGTAGTCCACCACCAGGGTCCGGCCGGCGTCGGCGAGCGCGAGCACGTCCAGCAGCTCCGCCGCGCGCTGGTCGACCACCGCCGGGTCCATGCCACGCAGCAGACCGTGGTACGCGAGCAGCTCGGCGCCGCTGAGCCGGTCGAAGAGGCGTACGCCGTCGGGCATGACGCCGAGGAGTTGCTTCGCCCGTACCGGGTCGGCCCAGACGTCGTGGCCGAGCACCCAGGCGCCGCCGGCATCTGGCCGGAGCAGCCCCACGGCCATCGACAACGTGGTCGTCTTGCCGGCGCCGTTGGGCCCGAGGAGCCCGTAGAACGAGCCGGCCGGCACGGTCAGGTCGACGCCGGCCACGGCCGTCTTCGCGTCGAAGCGCTTCACCAGACCGCGCAGCGCGAGGGCGGGGTGCTCTGCTGTCATGCGTACGACCGTAGTCGGCCGGGACCGGACCCGTCGATGAAATACTTGCAGGGTAAGACGCTATCAGCGGTGAGGACAGAGCGGGCATGACTGGATTCGAATCAGTCATTGTGGTGTAGGAACCTTGATGACTTTCCGAGTCAGCCATGCCCGTCTTGCTGCCACCAACACTGGCGCCGCTACTTCAGAATCCTAAAATCGGACAGCGTCACGACTTTGCCAGGGCCCTGGGCCGTAGCGAGGCGGCTCAGCCGTCGGAAGCATCCTCTGCAGCATCGCGGAGCTCCCGAACTTTAGTGTCGAAATACACCCCCTTCAGGTTAAAACTGGTATCCTGGCTCCTAGCGACGCCGGTGATGTACCCCCAGTTTGAGCCGGCATCAAAATTGAGCAGGTAGGGCCCGCCAGGTGCGATCGTTACAATTGGGCAACCAAATGAGATGAGGCCTTCGTCAAGGATTGGGAGTTCTGTCTCGCAGGTACGCTGCTGCCAGTTGCCCCCCCAGTATTGATAGCCGATGTAGGTAGTTTTCTCCACCGGCCAGTTGGTGGCAAGCCCGTGAGCTCCAACCTTGTCGACGACCGTCGAGCCATTTACGGTAGCCGTTTCGGCAAACCCGACATCATATGCAAATATTCCGCTGTGCGTCCACCCCACGAAGGAGTGCTTACGTACAATCGGCCATTTCCCGTAGGGTTCATCTCCAATGTGGTGGGCTGGCACAAAGACAACATTACTGTGCCAGGGGGCGTCTTTATCCCCCCCCGGGTGTAAACATTTCCCAGCGGTGGAGATCAAGCGGCGCTTGTCGCTGTTTACCGTACTCGCCGAACACCAAAGATCCTGGCCGTTTTTCACGAAAAAGAGTAGCCCAACAGCTATCGAGCGGGTGTTGATTGCGTTGTTGCGGTTGCGGGTGGTGCTTGGTGGTACTGGTGAGCTGACGATCGTCGGCGGCCCGTCCGGCTGGGGTGCCTGCCGCGTCGCCGTGGGTGCCCACTCCACCTCGAGAGGGACGGCGTTGTTCATCCGTTCAGGTGTCCAGTATTCGATGACCTCGTTGATGGTCTCGTCGCTGGCGACCACCTGATTACTGGTGGTGAGGGCGACGCTACTCGCGATGCTGTCAGGGTCAGTCGTGGTTGGTGCTGGGTTGGCGTTCACGGGTCCGGTCGCGATCAGCGCGAGCGTTATGCCGGCTGCGGCAGACCAGCGGAGGGGCGGTTTCATCCTCATTCCCTTCGTTCATCACTTTTAGGGCGGTTACATGCTAAGTGCAAAAGATCACTGTGGCTAGTATTACTTTGTAACGTTTGGCACAACGTCGTGGACTGTTGGTGTGGCGAGTCGGTGGCGGCCCCGGCGACCTCGGGCACCGGTGTCCGGCGGCGAAGGTCTGCTCGTCGCCGGGGCGTACCTGCGGTTTACGGCGCTCTATCGCAGGGCTTCGGGGGTGTGCAGGCGGAGCATCGTGGCGCCGACATCGGTCGGGACGCGGCGGCGGGTGGCCGTCGACACCGCCACCATGACGGTGAAGGCGAGCGGGACCGTCCAGGCGGCCGGTTGCGCGAGGAGCGTGGCCGGCCACCCGGTCAGCGGGGGGCCGAGCACGGTCACCAGTACCGCCCCGGCCGCGGCGCCCCCACCGACGAGCACGCCGACGGCGGCGCCGCGGGCGGTCAGCCCCCGCCACCAGATGCCCAGCACCAGCAGCGGGCAGAAGCTCGACGCGGCCACCGCGAACGCCAACCCCACCACCTGGGACACCTCCAACCCGGAGACGTTGAGCGCGAACACCGTGGGCACGCTGCCGGCGAGCACGGTGGCGAGTCGGAACCCGCGTACCGAGCCGCGGCCCAGCACATCCGTGGAGATCACTCCGGCGACGCTGGTGAGCAGGCCGGAGGAGGTGGAGAGGAACGCCGCGAACGCGCCGGCGGCGACCAGCGCGGCGAGGAGCCGGCCGGTGGTCCCCGTACCCAGGGCCGCGCCGGGCAGAAGCAGCACCACCGCGTCGGTCTCCCCGGTGAGCAGCAGGTGCGGGGTGTAGATCCGGCCGAGTGCCCCGTAGACGGTCGGCAGCAGGTAGAAGGCGCCGACCAGGGCCAGCACCACCAGGGTGGTGCGGCGGGCGGCGGCGCCGTCCGGGTTGGTGTAGAAGCGCGCCAGCACGTGCGGTAGGCCCATGGTGCCGAGGAAGGTGGCGAGGATCAGCGAGTAGGTGGTGAACAGGCCCTGGTCGTCGGCTTCGGTGCTGGGCAGCAACCAGTCGGCCGGGTCGGTGGCGATGCCGGTCACCTCGGGCACCGGTTGCCCGGCGGCGAAGGTCAGCTCGTCGCCGGGGCGTACCTGCCGCAGCTGGCCGTCGGGGAGGGTGAGGGTGGCGGGATGTTCGACCACGACGGTGGTCGCAGTGCGGAAGGTCGGACCCTCCGGTGGGGTCACCGCCGGGCGGGCGTCGGCCTGCCACTGCAACACCAGGAAGATCGCTGGTACGGCGAGGGCGGTCAGCTTGAGCCAGTACTGGAACGCCTGGACGAAGGTGATCGCACGCATGCCGCCGAGCGCCACGTTCGCGGTGACCACCGCCGCGACCAGGAGGGCGCCCAGCGGGTAGGGCGAGCCGGTCAACGTGGCCAGGGTCAGCCCGGCGCCCTGCAACTGGGGGACGAGGTAGAGCCAACCAATGAAGATCACGAAGGCGGTGGCGAGGGTGCGCAGCCGCCGGGAGCCCAGCCGGAGCTCACAGAAGTCGGGCAGGGTGAACGCCCCGGAGCGGCGCAGCGGCGCGGCGACGAAGAGCAGCAGCGCCAGGTATCCGGCGGCGAAGCCGACCGGATACCAGAGCACGTCCACGCCGTGCTTGAGGATCAGACCGGCGACGCCGAGGAAGCTCGCCGCCGACAGGTACTCCCCGCCGATCGCGGCGGCGTTCCAGGTCGGGCTGACCGCCCGGGAAGCGACCAGGAAGTCTGAGGTGGTGCGGGCGAGGCGGAGACCGTAGAAGCCGATGCCGACGGTGATCAGGGTGACCGCGACGATCGCCGGGGTGACGTAGCCGTTGCCCACACTCAGCGCTCTGGCCGCTGGATCAGGTCGGTGAAGTCCTGCTCGTTGCGTTCGGCCAGGCGCACGTACGCCCAGCCGACCAGGACCAGGAACGGGAAGGAGAGCACTCCGAGCAGCACCCACGGCAGGTGCACCCCGAGCACGGTGATCCGGCTGACCGACGGCGCGATGGCGAACAGCCACGGCAGGCCGCCGAGCCCGACGGCCACCACCAGCCAGAGCCGCAACGCCAGGGAGAGTTGCGCCCGGACCAGGCCGCGGACCAGAGCCTCGCCGACCCGGGTCTGCTCGGCGAGCTCGGTGCGGGGGTGCTCGGTGCGGGGGTGCTCGGTGCGGGGGTGCTCGCTGTCGGACTCGCGCCGGACCACATCGGCCAGCACGATGCGGGTCCGCGCGGAAACGCGGTCATCGGCGACCACCCCGGCAGTCTCGCTCGATTCCGGGGAAAGTCAAGCGCTGCCCTGCTGGCCGGTGGAGCAGCACACCGCCCTGTGGATAACTTGTGGACAAGGGGTCCTTGTTGTGGATAACTGCGATCCGCCACCGCTCTGACCTGCGGCGGGACCTATGGACCGGCGCCGGCGAAGACACCGGGGTGGGGCGGGCGAAGACGCTGGGGCGAGGCGGGCGGACGCTACGCTCCCGCCGTGCTGCTCCCCCTCGTTGCCGCCGTCGCCGGTGCCGGCTGGGGGCTGCTGCTGCCCGGGCTGATCGACCGGTACGCGGTCGACTGGCCCACCGGTCTGCCCCGACCCGCCTGGCGGGGCACCTGCCCGGACTGCGCCGGCACGCGGCCACCCTGGTGGCGGGCACCCCGGCGGTGCCCGGACTGTCGTCGTCCACTGACTCCGGGATGGGCGGTCACCGTGCCCCTCACCGCCGCCGTCACCGGCATCGTGGCGGCCGGCGTCGGAGCCACCTGGGCGCTGCCAGCGTTTCTGCTGCTCGCTGCCCTCGGGGTGCCACTGGCCGCGGTCGACCTGCGGGTGCTGCGGCTACCCGACCCGTTGGTGGGGGCCGCCGCTGGCGGTGGGCTGGCGCTACTGCTGCTCGCCGCGGTCGCCGACCGGGCGTTCCCGGCGCTGGGCCGGGCCCTGCTCGCCGCCGCACTCTGCGGGGTCGGCTACCTGACGCTCACGCTGCTGCCCCGGTCCCCACTCGGCTTCGGCGACGTGAAGCTCGGTGCGGCGCTCGGGCTCTACCTCGGCTGGCTGGGGTGGCCGACCGTGGTCACCGGGGTTCTGCTCGCTCCGCTGGTCAACCTTCCGCTGGTCGGTGTCCTGCTGGTGACCGGTCGTGCCGGCCGGCGAACCCCCATCCCGTACGGGCCGGCGATGCTCGGGGCGGCGGTCGTCGCCGTGGTGCGCTAGCCGGGTCAGCGGGCCCAGTCCTGCTTGGCCGCCCGGATCAGCTTCTCCTTCAGCTCGCGGGTGTGCCGCCGACTGACCGGCAACTCGGCCGCGTCGACCACCACCACATAGCCGGAGTTCACCAGCCGCAGCTCGGCGATGAGCCGTAACTGGACCAGGTAGGAGCGGTGGATTCGGACGAAGCCGGCGTCCGCCCACCGCTCGGCGAGGGTCGCCAAGGAGACCCGGACCAGGTGGGAGCCGTCGGTGGTGTGCAGTCGCACGTAGTCACCCTGCGCCTCCACCCAGCGCACCGCCGACCGGGGCAGCATCCGGGTCGTCCCGGCCAGCTCGATCGGGATCGTCGGGTCCTCCTCCCGCGCCGGCGCTGCCGGCTGCGGGGGCACCCGTCGCGCTCCGACGACCCGGCGCAGCGACTCGGCCAGCCGTTGTGCCCGGACCGGTTTGCGGACGTAGTCCGTCGCACCCAGGTCGAACGCGTCCACCGCGCCGTCGTCGTAGGCGGTGACGAAGACGATGGCCGGCGGCCGGGCGAAGCGGCGGAGCACCCGGGCCAGCTCCATCCCGTCCAGCCCGGGCATCCGGATGTCCAGGAAGACCACGTCCACATCGCCGTCGCGAAGTACCCGTAGCGCCTCGGTGGCGTCACCGGCGGTGTGTAGCCGGGCGACCCGTGGGTCGCCCCGCAGGTGGTACGCCAGCTCGTCGAGGGCCGGTGGTTCGTCGTCAACCGCCAGGACCCGGAGGAACCCGGTCACGACCCCGCCCGTACGCCGGGATGGAACTTCGGCACCCGCATGCTCACCCGCGTGCCCAAGCCGAGGCCGGTCTCCACCACCAGGCCGAACTCGTCGCCGAAAACCGCCCGGAGTCGTTCATCAACATTGGACAGGCCCACCTGCCCGCCCGGCGCACCCGCCGGGGCGCTTCCGGCGGCGGCCAGCTCGGCGATGCCGGCGGTCAGCGTGGCCGGATCCATCCCCACCCCGTCGTCCTCCACCGTGATGTGGCACTCGGTGCCCGCGTCCCGGGCCTCAATGCTCACCATGCCCGGCCCGGGCTTGCCGGACAACCCGTGCCGTACCGCGTTCTCGACCAGTGGTTGCAGGCAGAGGAAGGGCAGGGTCACCGGCAGTACCTCGGGGGCGACCTGGAGCCGCACCTGGAGCCGCTCGCCGAACCGGGCCCGTTCGATGGTCAGGTAGTGATTGATCGACCGGAGTTCCTCGGCCAGGGTGGTGAAGTCGCCGTGCGCCCGGAACGAGTAGCGGGTGAACTCGGCGAACTCGAGGATCAACTCCCGGGCCCGGTCCGGGTCGGTGCGGACGAAGGACCCGATCGCCGTCAGCGCGTTGTAGATGAAGTGTGGGCTGATCTGTGCCCGCAGCGCGCGGACCTCGGCGCGGGCCAGCCGCTCTCGGGAGGAGTCCAGCTCGGCGAGGGCGAGCTGGCTACCGGCCCAGTGCGCGGTCTCCAGCGTCGCCTGCACCAGGCCGGGCGCGGGTGCCCCGTCCGCGATGGCCAACAGTGCGCCGACAATCCGCCGGTCCGCGCCGGTCAACGGGGCGACCACGGCACCCCGGACCGGGCAGTCCACCCGGTCACAGGGCAACTCCGCCTCCCCGAGCACGGTCGATCGGCCGGCCGCCGCGACCCGGCGGGCCACCGCGACGAGCTGGGCCTGGTGGTGTGCGCCGCGTCCGTCGAGGGCGAGCAACGCCGCGGTGTCGGTCAGCGCCAGCCCGGCCGCCCCAACCAGGGCCCGGAGGTGGCGTACGGCCTTGGCGGCGTTCGCGGCGGTCAGCCCGGCGCGGAGCGGTTCGGCGGCGAGGCCGGCGGTGTGCAGCACCTCGTAGGTGGCCCGCTGGGTGGCGGTGGCGATGGTGCGGTGGCCGCGCGGGCGCAGCACCGCGACGAGGGTCGCCGTCAGCGCGGTCGCCAGTGCGACGACACCGAAGACGGCGGAGAGGCTGCCACTCACGGAGTGCATCCTGGCCGGTGCCGGCCGGAGGTGCCAAGGGGCTCTGGCGTTGACCGTGCGGGTGGTGGAGCGGGGGTGGGGCCGGTGGCGCCGGGCTAGTACGCGCCCTTGCGGGCCAACACCACTCCGACCGTGCGCCACAGGATGCTCAGGTCGTACGCCAGCGACCAGTTGTCGACGTAGTAGAGGTCAAGGCGGACCGCCTCGTCCCAGGAGAGGTCGGAGCGGCCGGAGACCTGCCAGAGGCCGGTGATGCCTGGTTTGACCAGCTGCCGCCGGCGCACGTCGCCGAGGAAGTCACCATCGTCGGCGGGCAGCGGGCGGGGCCCGACCAACGACATCTCCCCCTTCAACACGTTGATCAGCTGGGGCAGTTCGTCCAGGGACGAGGCGCGCAAGAAGCGGCCCACCGGGAAGACCCGCGGGTCCCGCTTCATCTTGAACAGCATGCCGTCGGTCTCGTTCTGGTCAACGAGGCTGGCCAGCCGCTCCTCGGCGTCCACGTACATGGTGCGGAACTTCCAGACCCGGAAGGTTCGCCCCTCGTGGCCCACCCGGGGCTGTCGGAAGAAGACCGGGCCCGGGTCGGAGATCCGGATCGCGATCGCGATCGCGAGGAAGACCGGTAGCAGGACCAACAGGCCGAGGCCGGCCGCCACCCGGTCGAGCATGTTCTTCGCCAGCAGCGCCGGACCGGAGAGGGTCGGCTCCTCCACGTGCAGCAGCGGCAGGCCCTCGATCGGGCGGATGTGCACCCGCGGCCCGGCGATGTCGGTCAGCTGCGGCACCACCGCCAGGTCGACCCCGGAGCCTTCGAGCTGCCAGGCCATCCGGCGCAGCTCACCGGGCTCGGCGCTGGCCGACCCGCAGACCGCGATCGTGTCGCCGCCGACCTCGCGAATCAGGGCGAGGAGGTCCCGCCCCGCGTAGACCGGGACCGGGGTCTCCACGCCGCGGGCAGCCGCGTAGCCGTCGGTGAGGTGGATGGCGACCGGCACCAGTCCGGCGGCGGGGCTCCGCGTCACCTGGCGGTGGACCTCCAGGCACTCGGGCAGCGTGCCCACCAGGACCATCCGGTGCGCGGCCCGGCCGGCGTTGCGCCGGAGCACGTGCAGCACGAATCGGGCCAGGATCCGGACCAGCAGAATCAGCAGCAGGGCGAGGAGTAGCGCGGTGCCGACCGAATATCGGGACAGGTGTGTCTTGGTGGCGAACGCCAGGAAGGAGACCGTCGCGCAGACCGCCACGCCGGCCCGGAGCACCCGCTTGAACTCGTCCGGGCCGAGGCCCAGGTAGCGCCGGTCGTAGGACCCGTTGAACCAGAGGATCGCCACCCAGCCGAGCGGTAGCAACAGGCACGCCACGGTGTAGAACCAGGTCGGGTCGTCGTTGTAGAACCCGGACCGCGCCTGGTCGAAGGCGCGGATGGCGGTGAAACTCGCGAAGGCGGCGGCGGCGAAGTCCAGTAGCACCAGGGCCACGGTGTAGGGGCGGTGCCAACGGGAGACCCGCCGATGGCTACGGGCCCAGGCCGACCGAGGTACGCCGTTGTGAGACGGCGGTGTCGGCGGCTGGATCTCGAAGCTGTCGACGTGCCGCACCGTTCTGCTTTGGCCTCCGTTGGTTACCGGGCGCTGGAGGCTTGTCGTCACCTCATTCATGTCCTCCCGCAGGACGCGGACCACTCACTCGGAGTGAGGGACCGTGTCGCCCACCACTTCAGTCTCCCATGCGTCACCCGGGCTCGAGCGCGGACCGGTAGGACCTCGCTTCTGGGGGTGGCGATTGACAGCTGGCCGGCTCCGGACCTTTACGGAAGCCGGGACCGGGCCACTATACCGATGGATGGCCGTTCGAGTAGAACCCCAATCCCGACCTTCGTCGCAGCCGGGCGGAATACTCGTGGTCAGAGGTGAGTGTCCTCACTCACCGTACAATTCGCGACAACCGTCGGTCCGCGAGGGGCTTCCCGCCGGTCTGGCAACCCGGGCAGTACTGGAGGCTGGAGTCAGCGAACGAGACCTCCCGTACGGTGTCGCCGCAGACGGGGCAGGGCAACCCGGTGCGGGCGTGTACCCGCAGACCGGAGCGCTTCTCGCTCTTGAGCTCGGCGGCCCGTTGCCCCACCGACCGGGACACCGCGTCGCCGAGCACCTCCCGGGTCGCCGCGTGCAGGGTGGCGAGCTGGTCGTCGGTCAGCCGGGTGGTCAGCGCGAACGGGGACAGTCGCGCCGTGTGCAGGATCTCATCGGAGTACGCGTTACCCACCCCGGCAAGCACCGTCTGATCGGTGAGTACCCCCTTGACCTGGCCTTTTCGGCTGCGGAGCCGCTCGGCGAAGGCGGCCGGGTCCACGTCGAGCGCGTCCGGACCAAGCCGGGCCACCCCGGGCACCACCGTCGGGTCGGTGACCAGATAGACGGCGAGGCTCTTCTGCGTGCCCGCCTCGGTCAGGTCGAACCCGGAGCCGTCGTCGAGACGGGCCCGCAGCGCCACCGGGCCCTTGCCCGGGCGCAGCGGGACGCGGGTGGAGAACTCCTCCCGGAAGTGCAGCCAACCCGCGCGGGCCAGGTGAACGACCAGGTGCAGGTCGGCCCCGAGCACCAGGTCGAGGAACTTGCCGTGGCGCCGGGCGCCGGTGACCGGCCGGCCGGCCGCGGCCGTGAGCGCCGGGTCGTACGTCTTCAGGGCGTTGATCGCGGAGATCTCCAGCCGGTCAACCCGCCGGCCGACGGCGCGTTGGCGCAGGTAGTCGGCGAGCGCCTCCACCTCTGGTAGCTCGGGCACCCACCAACGGTAACCTCAAGTTCCATGAAAATCGTGGTGGCGCACAACCGGTACCGGGAGGCTCAGCCGTCCGGCGAGAACACCATCGTCGACGCGGAGATCGCCCAGCTGACCGCGGCCGGGGTCGAGGTGTTGCCGTTCCTGCGGAGCTCCGACGAGATCGCGTCGATGTCCCGGCCGGCGAAGGCGCTGCTGCCGATCTCCCCGATCTACGCCCCACGAGCCCAGCGGGAGCTGGGTCGCCTGCTCGCCGAGCACCGGCCGGACGTGCTGCACCTGCACAACCCGTACCCCCTGCTCTCGCCCTGGGTGGTGCGGACCGCGCACCAGTACGGCGTGCCGGTGGTGCAGACGGTGCACAACTACCGGCAGGTCTGCGCGTCCGGGCTGTACTTCCGGGACGGGGCGATCTGCCAGGACTGCCGGGGGCGGGTGTTGGGCGTACCGGCGATCGTGCACCGCTGCTACCGGGGGTCGCGAGCGCAGAGCGCGTTGATGGCGACGACGCTCGCCGCGCACCGGAGTACCTGGCGCTCGGTGGACCGGTTCATCGCGCTGACCACCTCGATCGCGGAGCACCTCCGGGACTACGGCATCCCGGAGCAACGGATCGTGGTGAAGCCGAACGCGATCCCCGACCCGGGGGCCCCGGCGCCGCTGGGCACCGGCTTCCTCTTCCTCGGCCGGCTCAGCCCGGAGAAAGGGCTGGACCTGCTGCTGGATGCCTGGCGTCGGCATCCGGACGGTGCGCTCGGCCCGCTCCGCGTCGCCGGTGACGGTGAGCTGCGACCCCTGGTGGAGGCGGCGGCGGCCCAGCGGGCAGATGTGACCTTCCTCGGTCCGCTGGACCGGGACGGGGTGCATGCCGCCCTGGCGGCGAGCGCGGTGGTGCTGGCCACCTCCACCTGGCACGACGTGCTGCCAACCGTGATCATCGAGGCGCTGGCCGCCGGTCGGCCGGTGCTCGGCACCGCCCTCGGCGGTATCCCGTTCCTGGTCGGCGCCGACACTCCGGAACCCGCCGGCTGGGTGGTGCCGCCGGATCCGACCGCGCTGGCCGCCGCGCTGCCAGCGGCAGCCGCCGGCGCCGCCAGCCGGGCACCGGCCGCGCGGGCCCGCTACGAGCGCACCTTCCACCCGGACGTGGTCACCCGGCGGCTGCTCGACATCTACGCCGACACCGCCCGTACGGCCGGGTCGGGCCGCCGGTCAGCGCAGTGAGGCCCGAGCGGCGAAGGCGATGCTGGCGAGCAGGAAACCGCCGTTGATCGCGGTGAAGGCGACGATCACCCAGCTGGTCAGGCCGGGCGCGAAGAGCAGCACCAGGGCGGCAACGAAGATCACCGCGCCGTAGTCGCGGATCAGCTTCACCAGCCGCACCGGCAGCGAGGTCGAGGTGACCATGCTGGTCGCGTTCGGCCCGGCCTGCAGCACCGAGGTGACCAGGTTCACCATCCAGGTGCCGGCGAAGGCCGCGATCAGCCAGGCGGGGATCGACGGTGACTGTGCGACCGCGGTCGCACCGAGTGCGGCGACCAGGGCGATCTGGGCCGCCACGTCGCTGAGCACATCCACCCGCGCCCCGGCCGCGCTGCCCTGACCGGTGACCCGGGCGAGTTGCCCGTCCGCGCAGTCCAGCGCGTACGCCACCTGCCAGCCGACCAGCGCCACCAGCCCGACCAGCCCGACCGGTACCCGGCCCGCGGCGACCGGCTCGGCCAGCGCCGCCACGGTCGCCGAGGTGATCAGGCCGAGGGCCAGGTTGGTGATGCTCAGGGTGGTGGGCCGCAGCCCGAACCGGTGCGCGCCGCTGGCGAGGGCGGCCCCGATCCGCTGGCTGATCGCCTCGCTGAACAGTCCGCCGCCCCGGTTGGTCCGATAGAAGTCGGCCCGGGTCGGCCGGGACGGTTCAGCCAAGGTGCTCACCGAGGGCGTCAAGACAGTCTCCCAACCGAGCCCGGAGCTCGTCGGTGGACAGGGCGAGGTGTTCGAGGATCGTGTGTCGGTCCGGCCGGGTCCGGGGCGCGAAGTGCACCGCCTCGACGAACTGCTCGTCGGTGAGGCCCAGTTCGGCCGGGCGGGTGGCCAGGCCGTGCCGGTGCAGGCAGCGGGCGAGCTGGCCGAACCGGTCCCGGTCGCCGTGCAGCCAGGTGCAGAAGAGGGCTCCGAGCCCGACCTGCTCGCCGTGGGCGCTGGTGCCGGGCCAGAGGTGGTCGATGGCGTGTGAGATCTCGTGGTCGCCGCCGCTGGCCGGCCGGCTCGAACCGGAGATCGACATGGCGATGCCACCGAGGATCAACGCCTCCGCCAGCGTGGTGAGGAAGGCGTCGTCGGTGATCTTGCCGGGGTGGTTCAGCAGCGCCTCGGCGCCGGTCCGGGCCAGCGTCACGGCGAGTCCGTCGATCGGCTCGCCGCGCAGCTCGTGGGCGAGCTCCCAGTCGGCGCAGGCGTTGAGGTTGCTCACCGCGTCACCGATCCCGGCCTGGGTCTGCCGGTCCGGGCCGTTCTCCACGAAGTCGAGGTCGACCAGGACGGCGATCGGGATATGGACCCCGTACGAGCCCTTGCCGCCGTCGTGGGTCAGCGACGCCACCGGGGAGGCGATGCCGTCGTTGGCGAGGCTGGTGGCGACCGTGACCATCGGGATGCCGTAGCGGGTGGCGGCGTACTTCGCGGTGTCGATCGTCCGGCCGCCGCCGATCCCGACCACCGCGTCGTAGTGCCGGCGGCGGAGCCGGTCGCCCAACTCGGTGGCGGCGTCAACGCTGCCACCGGCCACCGTGAAGACGTCGGCCGAGCCCAGCGTCGGCCGGCACAGCTCGACGATCTTCTCCCCCTGCCCGGGCCCCACCACCACGGCCACGTCGCCACCGGCGGAGATCCGCCGGTCGGCGAGGAGTTCGCCGAGGTTGGCGACCGCACCGCGGCGGACCTCGATGGCCAGCGGCGTGGCGACGGTACGGGCTAGTAGCGGCACGCGATCTCCCGAGCCCGCGCCAGATCGTCGTGGTTGTCGACCTCGACCCAGGCGACATCGCCGATCGGCGCCCCGCGCACCTCGCCACCTCGGTCGGCGAACTCCTGGTAGCCGTCCTCGTAGTAACGGTTCGGGTCGTGTCGCCAGGTCGCCTCCAGCGCGTCGGCGAGCGACTCGGCGACGTGCGGCTCGATCAGCGTCGCACCGATGTACTCCCCGCGGGCCTCGTGCGGGTCCATCAGCTTGGTGATCCGGGTGAGCTGGCCGTCGGCGTCGAAGGTGGTCTTCATCTCCTCCTCGGCCAGCGTCTTGATCGTGTCGATCGCCAGCAGGATCCCCGGCCCGCGCTCGGCGAGCAGGGTCTTCTCCACGCTCACCGGATGGACGGTGTCTCCGTTGACCAGCAGGACCCCGCGGGCGAACCAGCTGCGGGCCAGCCAGAGCGAGTACGCGTTGTTCCACTCCTCGGCCCGGTCGTTGGGTACCAGGGTGAGCGTGACGCCGTACTTCTGCTCCAGGTCCGCCTGGCGTTCCCGAACCGCGTCGGCGGCGTAGCCGACCACGACGACGATCTCGGTGAGCCCAACTTCGGCCAGGTTGCGCAGCGCAATATCAAGGATGGTGGTCGCGCCATCAACCGGTACCAGCGCCTTCGGCAGCGTGTCGGTTTGTGGGCGCAGGCGGCGTCCGGCGCCAGCTGCCAGCACCATCCCGACCATTCCGGCATCGTTCTGCGTTCGTTCGGCTGTCACCGGAGGAGGATAGCGCCGTCGAATGGTGCTCCTGGGGGCAACCGGACCGGCTGGTGGGTGGGTGGCGCGGGCTGCCGGCGCCGCTCGACTGAAACGGGCTGGTCAGATCGCATGCGGCAGCCTTGTCCCAGTAACACACTAGGTGCACCATGTTTTTACCGAGTGCCACCATTTCGCAGGGGTTGATGTGTGATGCAGGTTCGGGAAGTGATGTCCAGTCAGGTTTTGGTAGTCGGCCCGGAGCACACGCTCCGGCAGGCGGCGCGAATGATGATGGAGCGGGGCATCGGGTCGGCCGTCGTGATCGATCCGGATTCCGAAGGGGTCGGGATCATGACCGAGCGGGACCTGCTCAACGCGATCGGGCGCGGGCTGGACTGCGACAACGAGCCGACCGGAGCCCACCTGACCTGGGATGTGGTGTACGCGGGGCCGGAGTGGACGGTCGAGGAAGCGGCGACCGCGATGGCCCGAGGCGGGTTTCGGCACCTGGTGGTGCTCGACGGGCGGGAGGTGGCCGGGGTGATCTCGCTCCGCGACGTCGTCCGGGTCTGGGCGACCGAACGGGTCGTCCCCGGGTGAGACCGGTCACCCATCCGGTGGCTCCACGACGGCACTCGTCGTGCCGTCGGCGGATCCGTTGCCGCCTTCCGTACGCTGAACAGCCATGACCGCCGAGCAGTTGATCTCCTTCGCCCGTGGCGCTCCCTCGTTGGACATCGTCGATGTCGAGGGGCTGAAGGCCGCCGCCATCCGTGCGTTCGACGCCGATCCCATCGGTGTGACGGCGTACGGCCCCTCCGCCGGGTACCTTCCGTTGCGTGAGTGGATCGCGCAGAAGCACGGAGTGAGGGCGGACCAGGTCCTGGTGACCAACGGTTCGTTGCAGGCTGACGCGTTCCTCTTCGACCACCTCGTCCGACCCGGCGACGCGGTGGTGGTGGAGCGTCCGACCTACGACCGGACCCTGCTGAACCTGCGGCGGATGGGCAGCGAGCTGCACGGGATCACCATCCAGCCGGACGGTCTGGACACCTCCGAGCTGCGTAAGCTGCTGGAGTCCGGGGTGCGGCCCCGGCTGGCGCACATCATTCCGAACTACCAGAACCCGGCCGGGGTGACGCTGAGCCTCGCCAAGCGGCGGGAACTACTCGACCTCGCCGTCGAGTTCGGTTTCACGATCTTTGAGGACGACCCGTACGCCGATGTCCGGTTCCGCGGCGAGGCGTTGCCCTCGATGCTCTCGTTGGACACCCACAACCGGGTGGTGCACGCCTCCAGCTTCACCAAGACGGTCTGCCCGGGCGTCCGGGTCGGTTACCTGGTCGGGCCGGCGGACCTGATCGCCGACATCGCGAAGAAGGCGACCAGCCTCTACATTTCGCCGGGCATGGTCTCCGAGGCGATCGTGCACCAGTTCTGCGTCTCCGGGGACATCGACCGCTCGATCGCCGCGGTGTGCCGGGCCCTCGGCGAGCGGGCCCAGGCGCTGGCCGAGGCGCTGCGGCGGCACCTCCCGGAAGCCCGGTTCGTCGAGCCGGACGGCGGCTACTTCCTCTGGGTGGAGTTGCCGGCGGACGTCGAGGTGGACCGGCTGGCTCCGGCGGCGGCGGAGCGCGGGGTCGCCGTCGTGAAGGGCAGTGACTTCGTGCTCGACGGCGGGCAGCACGCGCTGCGGCTGGCGTACTCGGCGGTGACCGTGGACCAGATCGACGAGGGTGCGCGTCGACTCGCGGCGGCGATGGCGGCCGTACGCGGCTGACCTTCGCCACCGGCGCCGGGCGGCGTACGCTGCAACGCGTCGTCGAGCGGGGAGGGTGCGATGGCGGACCGGTTGCGGCGCGGACGCAGGGTCGCCCGGTCGGACGGCCGGGTGATCCGACCGCGGGACTGGGCAGCCCCGGTGCGGGCGATGACCCGCCGGCTCAGCTCCGACAGCGCGGCCGGACCACCGGCGCCGGCCGTGCCCCACGATGCGGTCGTTGACTGCGCGCTCTACCTGGACGGGGAGCGGCAACCCGGCCACCGGCACCACGCCGAGGCGTTGGTGGCGGCGCGCGAGGCGGGCGACGGCTTCGTCTGGCTCGGCCTGCACGAGCCCGACCTGGCCCAGATGACCGAGATCGCGGTCACCTACGGCCTGCACGAACTGGCCGTCGAGGATGCGGTCAAAGCCCAGCAGCGGCCCAAGCTGGAGCAGTTCGGTGCGGTGAGCTTCCTGGTGCTGCGAACCGCCCACTACCGCGACCAGGCCGAGTTGACCGAGCACTCCGAGGTCGTCGAGACCGGCCAGGTACTGCTCTTCATCGGCCCGAATTTCCTGGTCAGTGTCCGGCACGGGGACGCCTGCCGGCTGGCGCCGGTGCGCGCCGACCTGGAGGCGAAGGGGGAGCTGCTGCCGCACGGCCCGTGGGCGGTGGCGTACGCGGTGACCGACCGGGTGGTTGACCAGTACCTGGAGGTCGTCGACCGGCTGGAGGACGACCTGGACACGCTGGAGGCCGATGTTTTCGACCGTCGGCCGGGCGGCGATCGGATCCAGCGGATCTATCAGGTGAAGCGGGAGCTGGTCGAGTTCAAGCGGGCGGTGATGCCGCTCCAGCGTCCGCTCCTGCGGATCACCGCTGAGCGCAACCGCGAGGTGCCGATGGAGGTCCGGCGGTACTTCGGGGACGTGCAGGACCACCTCAGCCGTACCGTTGAGCAGGTCAACTCCGCCGATGACCTGCTCAACTCAATCCTCCAGGTGCGGTTGGCCCAGGTCACCGTGGACCAGAACGACGACATGCGCCGGATCGCGGCCTGGGCGGCCATCGCGGCGGTCTGGACGGCCATCGCCGGCATCTACGGCATGAACTTCGAGTTCATGCCGGAACTGGGGTGGGCCTACAGCTATCCCACCGTGCTGGCCCTGATGCTCGGGGTCAGCTTGGCGCTGTACCGCTGGTTCCGCCGGCACGGCTGGCTCTGACCCGGGTCAGCGGCGACCGTTCTTCATGGCCTTGGGGAGGTCGTTGGGGGTCCGGCCGGTGGAGCTCTTGCCCTCGGTCGTCGCGGGGGCCGTCTTGGTTGGTGTCGCGGGGGCCTTCTCGGTCGGTGCCGCGGGGGCCTTGTCGGTGGTCGTTGCGCGGACCTTCTCGGTCGGGGTCGCGGACGCCTTGTCGGCGACCGGTGGCGGCACCTTCCCGGTCGGCGCCGGGGTGGTCTGTTCGGCCGGGGTCCGGGTGGTGACCTCGATCATGTCCACCTCGGCCTGCATCGGGTCCAGGCTGGGAACCGGGTCGTACTCGACCCACTCCCGCCGCTCGTAGCGGCGTCGCAACGCCATCGCGCCGACCAGCCCCACCACGACGCTGGCCGCCAGCAGGCCGGTCATCCTGCCCCGACCGGACCGATTCTTCGCGCGGTTCGCCCGCATCCTCTTCTCCTGCACCTTCTTGCTGGTGGCGGCCGAATTGCCCGCGCCGGCCCGCTGGCCGGCGGCGGCCCGGCTGGCCGCCTCGGCCTGGGCCTCGCGGAGGGCGATGGCCAGTGGCGCGAGGGCCGCCACGGTCGACACGTAGCCGCTCGCCGCCCGGTCTCGCATGACCAGCGCGGTCGGGGCAACAGCGCTGCGGGCCGCCCGCACCCGTGGGCCGACCGTGGCGCCGGTGCCGTTGGTTGCGTGCCCCGCCGCCCGCTTCAGATGACCGAGGCTTCGCCCAAGCTCGATCTTGGCAAGCTGGCTCCGGGTCTTACGCCGCCCGTTTCCAAACACGGTCCCACCTCCTCGGAGTTGTCCCTTCGTCATCCTCCACCTTCGGATGCCTCCGCATGGCCAGATCGGGCACATGGGAGGATCCGCGTGGAACTGAACAACTAGTGAGGAGTACCTGTGGCCGAGGATCTCTACGCCACCCTGCACACCAACGCCGGCCCGATTCGGCTGCAGCTCTTTCCGAATCACGCGCCGAAGACCGTTCGCAACTTCGTGGAGTTGGCCGACGGCACCAAGCAGTACACCGACCCGCGGACCGGCCAGCCGGGCAGCGGCCCGTACTTCGACGGCACCATCTCACACCGCGTGATCAGCGGTTTCATGATCCAGATGGGTGACCCGACCGGCACCGGCCGGGGCGGTCCGGGCTACACCTTCGCCGACGAGTTCCACCCCGAGCTGCGGTTCGACCGGCCGTACCTGCTGGCGATGGCGAACGCCGGGCCGGGCACCAACGGTTCGCAGTTCTTCATCACGGTGGCCCCGACCCCGCACCTGACCAACCGGCACACCATCTTCGGGCAGGTCGCCGACGAGGAGTCGGTGAAGGTCGTCGACGCCATCGCCAACACCCCGACGAACCCCGCCGACCGCCCGCTGCGCGACGTCGTTATCGAGCGGGTCGAGATCGAGCGCACCGGCTCCTGAAAGCGGACAGGGTACCTTTGCTCGCATGACTGAGCGCTCGGGTACCTGGGCTGTCCGGTGAGTGAATCACCACCGACCACCCCGGTCTGCTACCGCCACCCCGGTCGGGAGGCACACATTCGGTGCAACCGCTGCGACCGGGTCATCTGCCCGGACTGCATGCGCGAGGCATCGGTGGGCTTCCAGTGCCCGGAGTGCGTCAACGAAGGGCGCCGCAGTGTGCGGCCGGCGCGTACCGCCTTCGGTGGTGGTCTCGCCGGCCAACACGGCTACGTCACCAAGGCGTTGATCGCGTTCAACGCCCTGGTGATGCTGCTCTCCATCGGCACCGACCGGGGTGGCGACGCGGTGGTGGGGGGCTCCGGCTTCGGCGGCCTGCTCGGCGGCAGCACCCCGCTGACCGAGTGGGGAGCCGTGATCGGGCTCGCGGTCTTTCCCAACGGCACCGTGGGTGGCGTCGCCGACGGCGAGTGGTACCGCCTGGTCACCGCGATGTTTCTGCACTACGGCGTGATCCACCTGTTGCTGAACATGTACGCGTTGTGGATCCTCGGCCGAACCCTGGAGGCGAGTCTCGGTCCGGCCCGGTTTTTGGCCCTCTATCTGATCGCCGGCCTCGGCGGGAACGTCGCGGCCTACCTGTTCAGCGCGTCGAATGCGGCCACCGCGGGCGCGTCCACGGCCGTCTTCGGGCTCTTCGCGGCCCTGTTCGTCGTCGGCCGGCGGTTGGGGCGGGACGTCTCCCAGGTGCTCCCGATCCTGGTGATCAACCTGGTCTTCACGGTAACTGTGCCGGGGATCTCGATCCCGGGTCACCTGGGCGGTCTCGTGGTCGGCGGCCTGATGGCCTTCGTCCTCGCCCACGCCCCACCGTCGCGGCGCACGTTGGTGCAGGTGGGCGGCGGGACGGTGCTCGTGGTGGCCCTGCTCGGCCTGGCCCTGATCCGGACCGCGGCCCTGCTCGCCTGACGATCACGCCGGGCGGGCCGCCCGTAGCTGCACCGCGACATCGGCCGGGTCGGCGTCCAGGTCGAACCGGCCGAACAGGTGCAGCGTCTCCCCGGCATCCACCTCCAGGGCGGCGTTCGGCCGGCCGAGCCGGGCCCGCTGGTCCACCCGGATCTCCGTCACCTGCGACCATGGCAGCCGCCGCCGGCCGGCGAATCCGCTGACCACCGTCAGTCCTTCCGGATCGACCGCGAGGCGGACCGGTGCCAGCAGGTCCCGCGTGGCCCAGACCAGGAGCGCGGCGGCGGCCAGCACGGCCAACGCGAGCCGGACCGGGTCGCCGTCGGCGAGCAGGAGCCCGAGCGCGACCAGCGCCCCGGCCCCGCCGGCCTTGACCGCTGGTATGGCGGCCGGGACCCGCCACTGCCGGGTCTCGGACGAAGTCGTATCCATATTGCCCAGCATGCCAGGGCAGCGGGTTGCCGGGCGGGCCGCGTAGCATCGACGCCAAGCCAAGTTACCGGGGAGTAGTCATGAGTGACGCAGTCATCGTCGGCGCGGTACGCACCCCCGTCGGGCGGCGCAAGGGAAGCCTCGCCGACGTACACCCGGTCGACTTGTCGGCGCACGTGCTGCGCGCCCTCGCCGAACGGACCGGCATCGATCCGGGCCAGGTGGATGACGTCTTCTGGGGCTGCGTCTCCCAGGTCGGTGAGCAGTCGTGGAACGTCGCCCGCAACGCCGTCCTCGCGGCCGGCTGGCCCGAGACGGTTCCCGGCACCACCCTCGACCGGCAGTGCGGGTCCAGCCAGCAGGCGCTGCACTTCGCCGCCGCGACGGTGCTCTCCGGGCAGGCCGACCTGGTGGTGGCGGGCGGGGTTGAGTCGATGACCCGGGTGCCGATGGGCTCCAGCGTGGCCGGTGGCGTGCCGTTCAGCGCGGCGATCCTGGACCGCTACCGGGGCGTGGAGGGGGTGGCGGAGGACGACCCGCTCCCGTTCAGCCAGGGCGTCGGCGCGGAGCTGATCGCCCGCCGGTGGCGACTGACCCGCGGCCAGCTGGACGAGTTCGCCCTCGCCAGCCACGAGAAGGCGGGCGCGGCGCAGGACGCCGGCGCATTCGACGCCGAGCTGGCACCGGTCCCCCTCGCCGACGGGGGAACGGTCTCCGCCGACGAGGGCATCCGTCGGGACACGTCCCTGGCGAAGCTGGCCGAGCTCGCCACCCCGTTCCGGGCCGATGGCGTGGTAACCGCCGGATCCGCGTCCCAGATCTCCGACGGCGCGGCGGCGCTCGCGGTCACCACCGCCGAGTGGGCCGGCCGGCACGGCCTGCGCCCGCTCGCCCGCATCCACACCGCGGTGGTCTGCGCCGACGACCCGGTCGCCATGTTGACCGCGCCCATCCCGGCCACCGCCAAGGCGCTGCGCCGGGCGGGGCTGGGCATTGAGGAGATCGGGGTGTACGAGGTCAACGAGGCGTTCGCCCCGGTGCCGCTGGCCTGGCTCGTGGAGACCGAGGCCGACCCGCACCGGCTCAACCCGCGCGGCGGCGCCATCGCCCTCGGGCATCCGCTCGGCGGGTCCGGGGCCCGGATCATGACCACCATGTTGGCGCACATGCGAGACGAGAACCTCCGGTACGGACTGCAGACCATGTGCGAGGGCGGCGGCATGGCCAACGCGACCATCGTCGAGCTGCTCTGAACCACCCCGCCTGGGTGGTTGTGACCCGTTCGGTGGTCAGGACCGCCCGGGGCGTGGAAGATGCAAGGTTCGGCCGTCCCGCCCATATCACCCCGGACCGGGGCGTCGTTGGGTAGGGCATGGACGTCTTCTCCCGAACGTTCCTTCCCGCTGCGGCCGAGGCTGGTATCGCGACCCAGACCGCCAGCCGACACATGCCCGTCTTCCGGCGCTGCGTCGGCTCGGGTGACGCCCCCATCCTGGTCACCCGGTGCCGCCGCCCGAACCGGTCGGCCACCGCCGGCGAGTACCTCCTGCTGTTGACCCACCGACGGTTGGTCGTCACCCGGCAGACCCGGGTGCTGCACCGGCTCCGCCTGCACCTCAACACAGAGCTGCGCGAGCTGAGCGACGTCACCTGGGGACCGGACCCGCGGCTGCACTGCCTGGAGTTGGCCGCCACCGCCATCGACGGCGTCCGGGAGCGGTTCGTCATCCGGACGCGGCACCCGAAGCAGGTGTGGCAGCTCGACGAGCTGCTCAACCATGCTTTCCGCACCCGCGTCCGGACCGCGCGCGAGCGGCTCGTCGCCACGATCGGCGACCCCGGTCCGGCCCCGGCCCGGCCAACCGCCTTCCGACCCGCCACCGTCCGCTGACCGTCTCCTTACCGAACCCGAACATGTCCCGAGCAGTGCCGCGCCATCCCCGTCGGCCATCATGAGCCGGTGATCGTTGACGCGCCGCATCGCGGGCTCGTCCTCCTCGTCGAGGACGAACCGGCCATCGCCGACCTGGTCCGGCTATATCTGGCCCGGGACGGGTTCGGCGTACATCTGGAGCGGGACGGCGACGCCGGCCTCGCCGCCGCCCGCCGGCTCCGGCCGGTGGCCTGCGTTCTCGACATCGCACTGCCGGGTCTGCCCGGCACCGAGGTCTGCCGCCGGTTACGCGAGTCCGGGGACTGGACGCCGGTCATTTTTCTCACCGCGCGCGACGACGAGGTGGACCGCATCGTCGGGCTTGAACTCGGCGCCGACGACTACGTCACCAAGCCGTTCAGCCCGCGGGAACTGGTGGCCCGGGTGCGGGCGGTGCTGCGCCGGGTCGCCGGGCCGCCGCCGGGCCAGCCGCGGATCGTCGGCGCGGTCACGCTGGACCTCGGCCGCCGTACGGTGACCGCCGCGGGGGATCCGGTGCAGTTGACCTCCACCGAGTTTGACCTGCTCGCCCACCTGATGGCCCGCCCCGGCCGGGTGTTCACCCGGGAGGAACTGCTCGCCGGGGTGTGGGGGTACGCCGTTCCCGCGGGTACCCGAACCGTCGACGTGCACGTGGCGCAGGTCCGGGCGAAGCTCGGCTCGGCGAGTGTGATCCGTACCCATCGGGGGGTGGGGTACGCCGCCGATGCGTGAGCACCGGGTCGACCCTTCGACCGTGCCGACGTCCGGCGCCCGACGGCCCGCCCGCACCCGCCGTGGGCCGACCCTGACCGTCCGGGCGGTGCTGGTCACCTGCGCGGTCGCCCTGGTCTCGGTCCTGGTCACCGCGATCGTCGCGGTGCCGCTGGCGGTCCGTGGAGTGGAACACCGCGAGCAGCAGGCGCTGGCCGCCCAGTCCCGACTCGCCGCCGAGGCGCTACGCAGTCGGTTGGACACCCCGCGCGCCGTGGACGAGGACCGGTTGCTACGCCAACTGCGGGCGCAGGGCATCGAGGCGTACCTGGTGCGAAACGGGGTGGTGGACCGGCCGGGACTGCCGGCCCAGGTGGTGGAGCGGATCGCCGAGGGCCGGCACGTGGCCGGCCGGCGTTCGGTCGCCGGCCGGCCGGCGTTGGTGCAGGGGCGAGCCCTGCCCGGCGGCGACGGGGTGGTGCTCGCGCGGGCCGGCTCCCTCGGCGGCATGTGGCGGCAGGTCGCCCAGAGCCTCTGGTTGCCGCTGCTGGCCGGGCTGGCGGCCGGGGTGGTCGCCGGTCTGCTGCTCGCCCGTCGCCTGGCCCGGCCGATCCGGCGGGCGGCCGACGCTGCCGCGCGGCTGCGGGCGGGCGAGCGGGCGGTTCGCGTACCGGTGGAGCCCCCACACGAGGTGGCGGACCTGGCGGAGGCCCTCAACGGCCTGGCTGCCGCGCTCACCACCAGTGAGGGACGGCAGCGAGAGTTCCTGCTCTCTGTCTCGCATGAGCTGCGGACCCCGCTGACCGCCATTCGCGGGTACGCGGAGGCGTTGGCGGACGGGGTGATCGACTCGGCGGAGGTGGCCGGAACCGGGCGCACGGTGCTGGCCGAGGCGGAGCACCTGGATCGGCTGGTACGGGATCTGCTGGCCCTGGCCCGGCTGGAGGCCGTGGACTTCCCGCTGGAGCCGGTACGGGTCGACCTGGTTCGGCTGGCCGCGGAGGCGGAGCGGACGTGGGCGGCGCGGTGCGCGGCCGTCTCGGTGGCGTTCCGGGTCGAGGCGCCGGAGCAGGCGGTGCCGGTGCACACCGATCCGGGGCGGATCCGGCAGGTGGTGGATGGGCTGCTGGAGAACGCGCTGCGGGTGGTGCCGCCGGGGGCGCCGGTGGTGCTGGCGACCCGGTGGGCCGGCCCGGACCCGGCGGCCGGTGGGGTGATCGAGGTCCGGGACGGCGGCCCTGGCCTGACCGACGACGACCTGGCGGTGGTCTTCCAGCGGGGTGCGCTGCACCAGCGGTACCGGGGGGTGCGCAAGGTCGGTAGTGGGCTGGGCCTGGCCCTCGCCGCCGGCCTGGTCCGGCGGCTCGGTGGAGAGATCAGCGCGGGGCACGCGGCCGAGGGCGGGGCCGCGTTTGTCGTCTCGCTGCCGCCGGATCCTTACCAG
Source organism: Salinispora goodfellowii (assembly GCF_059570675.1). Taxonomy (NCBI): domain Bacteria; kingdom Bacillati; phylum Actinomycetota; class Actinomycetes; order Micromonosporales; family Micromonosporaceae; genus Salinispora; species Salinispora goodfellowii. The sequence continues at coordinate 225,908 of NZ_JCANTD010000007.1, forward strand.
ACCCGAACATCGGCCTGACCTGGCGCTCGTCGAGACCGACCAGGCTGGACTCCCACCCACAGGGACGAGAGGGAGAGACATGGCACGTTGGGGAGTCGCCGCCACCACGCTGTTCGCGGCGGTCACGCTCGGGCTCACCGGCTGCGGCGCGGCCCAGGTGGCCGGGCCGGCCGGAGAGCAGGCCGTCGAGGTCGCTGCGGCGTTCGGTGCGGAGGGTCAGGCGCTGGCCGCGCTGGGCCTGGACCCGGTCGAACTGGACGTGGTGCCCGCCGCTGCGTCGGATTCACCGTCTTCGGACGCGGAGCCGGGCCGGAAGGAACGGGCCGAAGAGTGGCGCAAGCGGCGGCCGGCCCGGGTGCTGCTGCGAAAGAACACCATGCACGGCGAGGTCGTGGTGCAGACGAAAGAGGACGGTCCGAGGACGGTGGCGGTCCAACGTGGCGAGGTGGTAGCCGTCGATGGGCAGGAGATGACCGTCCGGTCGTCCGACGGCTTCGAGATGACCTGGACCTTCGGGTCGGAGCTGCGGGTGGTGGAGCGCCGCCAGACGGTTCAGCCGGAGGCGGTTGAGGTTGGCCGGGTGCTCGGCGTGGCCGGCACGAAGGACGGGGAGAACGGTGCGGCCCGACTGATCGTGCTGCCCAAGAGCGAGTAGTTCACCCGCCCGGTTGGCCGCCGAGACGGAAGGTCAGCGCAGCGCTGGTGAGACGAAGTCCAGCACCGATCGCCGCAGCCCCGACGCGTCCAGGCCGTGCCAGTGGGTGTGGTCGTCGACCGACCCGTACCGCCGGAGTTCTTTCCGCCCGACGCCGAGTGCCAGTAGCCGGTGTGGGCGGTCCGCCAGCGCTGCCGAGACCACCCGGCTGGAGGTTCCGGCGAGGTAGGGCTCGACCAGGATCACGTCGGTGCCGGCCCGATCGCGGAGCCCGGCGGTGTCGAACGGCCGCGGCCGGTTGGTGTACGCCACGGTGACGGGCAGGTCGGCCAGCGCCGCGGTGGCCGCGTCCAGGGTCGGTCCGACGGCCACCACCAGCGGTGCTCCCGGCCCGGCGTCCCGCACCACCTGCAACGCCCCGTCGTTGCCCAGCGGCCGGTCGTTGCTCAGCACCGACAGCCGCAGGTACGCCGAGGTCTCCGCGGCCACCGCCGTCCGCAGCAGCGGCGCCACCTCGCCGGGGTGACCGGGTACGTGCACGGTCCAGCCGTGCAGGGTGTCGATCAGCGAGACATCCGCCGGCGACAGGTGGGTCCGGCCCGCCGCCGCGCGGTCGTACGAGGCGCCCACGCTGACCAGCACCGCGCTCGCGTCCTGGTGGTCCAGGTCGAGCTTGAGCTGCTCGTACGCCCGCTCGACCAGGAACGGCGCGTAGGTGTGCACGATCGGCCGCAGGCCGGTCAACGCCAGCCCGCCGGCCACCCCGAGCATCAGCTGTTCCCGGATTCCGACGTTCAGGACCCGGTCGGGGTGCCGGGCCGCCGCCGGGGCGAAGAGGCCGGCGGAGATGTCGGCCAGCACCAGCGCGGTACGCGGGTCGTCGGCGAGCAGCGCGGTGGTGGTGTCGACGAAGGTGTCGCGCATCAGTCCTCCTTGGGGTCGACGACCGCCACGACGACGTGGGGCCGGTCGCCGTCGTGCCCGGTCAGGGCGGTGTGCAGGGCATCGTGGTCGTGTCCGTCGACGGTCGCCGCGGTCCAGCCGTCCACGGCGAACCGGGCTGCCGGTCCGCCCGGCCAGCCGTGGGTGGCGGAGGCGTTGTCGATCACGATCGCAGTGAGGTTGGCCAGGCCATTTGTCCCGGCGTAGGTGATCGCCTCGTGGTTGGAACCCTCGTCCAGTTCGGCGTCGCCGAGCAGCACGTAGACCCGGGGTTCGAGCCGGCCCTGGGCGCGTAGGCCGAGCGCGGTGCCGACGCCGAGGCCGAGGCCGTGACCGAGCGATCCGGAGCCGATCTCCACGCCGGGCACGAGCATCCGGTCGGGGTGTTCGCCGAGCCGGCTCGCCGGCCCACCCTGGTCGTCGAGCCAGTCGACCGGGAAGAACTTCGCGGCGGCGAGCACCGCGTAGTACCCGGCGACGGCGTGCCCCTTGGAGAGCAGAAACCGGTCCCGGTCCGGGTCGTCGATCGTCGCCGGGTTGATCCGCAGGACGCGGTGGTAGAGCACCTGGAGCACGTCGATGGTGGAGTAGACGTTCGTGCCGAACTCCCGGCCGGCCCGGGTCCGCTCCAGCAGCGGGGCGACCGGCTGCCGGCCGTCGAGCGGCGCGGCGGCCTCGGCGACCGTCGTGGTGGTCGTGGTGGCTGTCATGCGGCTAGCCTGCAACTTCAAGCCCACTTCAGCTCAAGGTGACGTGATGCAGGAGTCATTGACCATCGGCCAGCTCTCCGCACGCAGCGGCGTCGCGTCCTCCGCGCTGCGCTACTACGAGCAGATCGGGCTGCTCCGAGCCGACCGCACCGGCGGCAACCAGCGCCGGTACGCGCGCAGCGAACTGCGCCGGGTGGCGTTCATCCGGATCTCCCAGCAGGTCGGCATCCCGCTGGACGAGATCCGCGAGGCACTCGAGTCCCTGCCGGCCGCCCGCACCCCGACCCCGGAAGACTGGACCCAGCTCTCCAAACGGTGGCGGAACCGGCTCGACGAGAAGATCACGCTCCTGACCCGGCTCCGGGACGACCTCGACGGGTGCATCGGCTGCGGGTGCCTGTCGCTGCGCCGCTGCATCCTCAGCAACCCGGGCGACCAGGTCGCCGACGAGGGCCCCGGTGCGCGCCTGGCCGTGCCGCGCTAGCCGATGCCAGCCGGCCAGGTCGAGCACCTCACCGCCCCGGGCGTTGGCGGGTGCGGGCCTGGCGGTGCCGCGCTAGCCGACGGTCAGCAGCACCTTGCCGACGTGCTCGTTCGACTCGACGAGACGGTGGGCCTCGGCCGCGTCGGTGATCGGCAGCCGGCGGTCCACGACCGGGCGGACCTTGCCGGCCGCGATCAGCGGCCACACCTGCTCGCGCACGCCCGCCACGATCTCTGCCTTCTGGCCCAGCGGGAGGGAACGCAGGGTGGTCGCGGTCACCGTTGCCCGCTTCGCCAGCAGCGCACCGAGGTCCAGCTCCGCCTTCCGGCCGCCCAACAGGCCGATCAGCATCAGCCGGCCGTCGGTGGCGAGCGCGGCGACGTTTCGCCCCAGGTAGGCCGCGCCCATGATGTCGAGGATCACGTCCGCGCCCCGGCCGTTGGTGAACTGGCGAACCTCTGCGGCGAAGTCCTGCTCCCGATAGTCGATCGTGTGCGCGGCGCCCAGTTCCCGCAGCCGGTCGTGCTTGGCCAGCCGCGCGGTGACCAGCACCGTCGCCCCCAGGGCTGACCCGAGCTGGATCGCGAAGGTGCCGATCCCACTGCCGCCGCCGTGCACCAGCAGCGTCTCCCCGGCGGCCAGCTTCGCCCGCTGCAGCACGTTCGACCAGACTGTGCAGGCCACCTCGGGTAGCGCCGCCGCGTCCACCAGGTCCACGCCGTCGGGCACCGGCAGTAGCTGACCGGCCGGCACCGCCACCCGCTCCGCGTACCCGCCGCCGGCCAGCAGCGCGCACACCGGCTGCCCCACCGCCCACCCGGGCACGTCGTCGGCGACCGCACTGATCACCCCGGAGCACTCCAGACCCGGGTACGGGGACGCTCCCGGGGGCGGCGGGTAGTGGCCCTTCCGTTGCAGCACGTCCGCCCGGTTGACCGCGCTGGCCCGTACGTCGACGACCACCTCGCCGGGGCCGGGCTCCGGATCGGGCACCTCGGTCCAGACCAACGCGTCGGGTCCACCGAACTTCTGGATCGTGATCGCGTGCATGGTTCCTGTCTACCCGACGCCGGTCTCGCCCGGGAGTCCGTACGGCGCACACCCACTGTGGACGGCGTGTCGGTGGGCGTGCCTGCCCACCGGTGGGGCCGGCGTGGCAGACTGGGCACGGTCGTCGCCCCGTGGGGCGGTGCGCCGGGAGGGTTCGCCTAGTGGCCGATGGCGCTGGTCTTGAAAACCGGTAAGGCAGTGATGTCTTCGTGGGTTCGAATCCCACACCCTCCGCCCCTCGGATAGCAAAACACGCCTCTGACCAGCGCGAACGCTGATCAGGGGCGCGTTACTCGCGGCGAAGTTCGAGGTGATCGCCTCGCATCCGGCCGCCGGCCGGAGGTGCCTCTGTAAGGAAAGCCCTGACGGCATCGGGTGGTGGCGGGAATTGGCCCGCCGACCCGCCGACCCGCCGACCCGCCGACCCGCCGTCCCAGGCTTGACTCTCCCGCCAGGGGAGACTCGAGCATCGGTGCGGAACGGAGGAACCGAGCATGGACGACCTGATCCCGATTGGGCGTTTCTCCCGGATGAGTCGGCTGTCAGTCAAGGCCCTGCGCTTCTACAACGAGCAGGGCCTGCTCGCACCCGCTTGGGTCGACCCGTCCTCGGGCTACCGCTACTACCGGCGAGCCCAGGCCGAGCGGGCCGAGGCGATCCGGATACTACGCGCAATCGACATGCCGATCGCTGACATCCGTGACCTACTCACCGATGACGACCCGGAATTGACCGGCAAACGCCTCGTCGCGCATCGGGAGCGGTTGCGGGCCCGGCTCGCCGAGCAGGAGCAGATGCTGCGTTTCCTCCAAGCACTCATCGATCGAGGAGGACGTGTCATGCCCTACGACGTCATCGTGAAGGAAGCCGCCACCATTTCGGTGGCCAGCCTCACCCTGCACACCAGCCTCAACGCGATCGGTGCCGATATGGGCCGTGGCTTCGGCACGGTCGTCGACGCCATCGGCAACGCCGGCGCCGAGTCCAACGGGAAGCCGTTCGTCATCTACCACGACGTCATCGACGAACAGACCAACGGCGACATCGAGATCTGCATCCCGGTCCCGGCCGGCACCGTCCTACCCGGCGACCCGGTCCGCTACCGTGAGCTCCCCGGCGGCCCGGTCGCCACCACCGTCCACCGAGGGCCGTACCAGGAGATCAGCCCCGCTTACCACGTCGTCACCGGCTGGATCGAGCAGGAGGGTATTCATCCAGCGGGCCCACCGCGCGAGATCTACCTCAACGACCCGCAAACGGTCAGTCCCGCTGAGCTGCTCACCGAAGTCCAGTTCCCCATCGACAAGACGCCGCGCTGATCGGGCGGCCAGCAGTTCCCCGCCACCCCGAGACCGGTCGCCGCCGCGTTCCGGCGGCACGGCTACCCCTGGCACGGCAGCGACCCGTACGCCGACCTCTTCCGCTCGGCGAGTGCGAGCGGACTCAACAAGGCATTCACGTGTCTTCGTGGCGCTCTGCGTGTCTGCTATCTGGGCCAGGTGGAAGCAGGCGATCAGACGAGGCCCCCGGTGAGGAAGTGCAGGGCGAGCCAGGTCACGAACGCCAGCAGCGCGAACCGCCGCAGCCACACCCAGCCCGTGACCTTCCGGGCCGGTTCGCCGGGCTTGCGGCGCTGCGTGCCGAACCACAACCAGACGTGCTCGGACAGGGTGTCACCGTCGCGACTGTTGAGCACCGCCGTCACTTCGACCACGCCGAAGTACAGGAGCCAGACGATCCAGGCGGCCGTGTAGTTGCCCAGGCCGAAGGAGAGCCCGGCGACGGCACCGAGCAGTGCGCCGCCCGCGATGAACGGGAGGAGGCGACTCACCTCGTCACCGCGTAGGTAGAACTCCGCATGGGCGTTACCTCCCGCCTGTCCTGGAGACGGCAGCGGCCCGCCGCGCGTGGGCGCATTCGAGGCAGTCACCGTCGTGGTCGGCGCGCGGGGTAAACGTAGGCGGTCATTCGCGTCTCCTCAAGCCTTGTGTCGTGGTCGGACATCAGCTTTTTCGGAGCCCAGCCAGATTAGGCTGCGTGCATGGTGGCGCGAGTGGACGTACGGATCGCTTGTGTGGTCTTGGTCGATCCACGGGGTCGGCTGTTGTTGCAGCTGCGGGACGGCAACACCGAAGTGGATCCGCACCGATGGTCCCTACCGGGTGGTCACCTGGATCCGGGCGAGGAGCCGCTGGCAGCGGCCCATCGGGAGCTCTACGAGGAGACCGGTCTCCAAGTCGATGAGCTGCGCCTGTTCTGGCAGGGCCTGGCTCCGGCGGTGGGCTCCCCCGGCGCGGTCGGCGAGTTTTCCATCTTCTACGCGCCGACCAGCGCCACCGATGCGGATGTGGTGTGTGGGGAGGGGGCGGCGATGCGCTTCGTTGACCGGGCCGACGTGCTCACCCTGGAGTTCGGGCGGGCTAACGCGGAGATCGTGCCGCGTTTCCTCGGCTCCGCGGAATACCGACAGCTGGTCCGGGCCGGTTGAGCGCTGTTGCTGTTGCTGTTGCTGTTGCTGTTGCTGTTGCTGGCGGCGCCGACCACGGTCCCCGCCTCGCCGCGGCGTCGAAGCCTCAATCTGGTCGCTTGTGCGCCGGGCGCCGGAATGGTCCCCAGGAAACAAAACGATCGAATAGTTCGCGGGGGTTCGGTCCGTCGTGGGGGTTGAGGTGGTAGAGGTCGTGCATGGCTTCGTAGAGGAGTCCGGCGAGGTAGATGGTGAGGCTCGGCTGTCGGGTTTCGTATTCGGCTTTGAGGAGGAGGCGGGCTTCGGCGCAGGGCCAGGGGTGGCCGCAGGCGCGGCAGGCCCACATGGGTCGTAGGGGTGTGTGGGGTGGTTGGTTCCGGGTG